>DATGEV010000234.1:0-8588 GCA_035309885.1 Sphingomonas sp. | reverse complement strand
GTGGAACGACCAGCAGGGGCTCGGCACCACCAGCTATCCGGTCTACGGCTTCATCTACGGCCGCTCCGCCGCGTCGGGCACGCAGGTCGCGCGGCCCGCCAAGGATCTCAACACCGCCTCGCCCGACATCGTCGGCGCGGTGATCGATTCGCTGGGCTAGACTGCCCGGGCGGCTTGTCTGGCCGGCGCTGGCTGCTATGCCCGCGCCATGGTTCGCCTTTCGCTCGCCGGAGTCGATCTCGTGCCGCTGATGCCGGGCGCGCTTTACTGGCCGGCGCGGCGCGCGCTGCTGGTCGCCGATCTGCATCTGGAGAAAGCGAGCTTCTTCGCCGCTGGCGGACAGATGCTGCCGCCCTATGATTCGGACGCCACGCTGCGCGAGTTGGCGGCACTCGTCGCCGCGACCAGCGCGCAGGAGGTCTGGTGCCTCGGCGACAGCTTCCACGATGCCGAAGGGTGCGAGCGGCTCGACGGGGATACCTTGGCGACATTGCGCGGGCTGACCACAGCCACGCGCTGGAGCTGGATCGTCGGCAATCACGACGCTGGCGCCGCCCAGCTGGCCGATCGGTGCGGCGGGCGCGTGCTCGACGAGATCATGATCGACGGGCTGCTGCTTCGTCACGAGGCCCATCCTGCTGAGGCCCGGCCCGAGCTATCGGGGCATTTCCATCCCAAGCTGCGGCTGACGCTCAAGGGCCGTCACGTCGCGCGGCGCTGCTTCGTGGCAAGCGACACCAAGCTGATCCTGCCCGCCTTCGGGGCCTTCACCGGCGGGCTTGATGCCGGCGATCCGGCGATCCGGGCAGCGCTGGGCCACCGGCCGGCGCAGGCGCTGGTGCCGCTGGCCGACCGGCTGCTGCGCTTTCCGCTCGCCGCCTGAACTCAGGACTTCCAGCTCATCGGGAAGATGCGCTTGAGCGCCTCCACCTTGGGGCGATCGTTGATGACGATGTAGGGATAGTTCGGGTTCCGGGCCATGAAGTCCTGATGATAGCCCTCCGCAGCGAAGAAGCCCGGGGCATGCTCGATCGTCGTCACGATCGGCTGGCCATAGACATGGGCGGCCGACAGCTGAGCTATGTATGCGCGCGCCACCTTCTCCTGCGCAGGCGACTGCGGGAAGATTGCCGAGCGATATTGCGGGCCGGTGTCCGGGCCCTGCCGGTTGAGCAGGGTGGGATCGGTGACGACCGAGAAATAGATCCGCAGCAGATCGGCGTAGTTCACCTGCGTGGGATCGAACACGATCTTCACCGATTCCGCATGCCCGGTGGTGCCGGTTTCGACCTGCTCATATTCGGCAGTCGAAGCCTTGCCCCCGGTATAGCCCGAGGTGGCGCTGACCACGCCCTTCACATGTGCATAGACTCCCTGCACGCCCCAGAAGCAGCCGCCGGCGAAGATCGCCGTCTCGCGATGACCACTGACTGGCTCGACCAACGCCGGTGCGGGCGCCTTCACCACCGCATCGGCGGCAACGCTGGGGCTGCGGGCCACGAACAACGCCGCGCCGGCAACCAGCGCGGCGGCCAGGGGAAGGATGCGGGACATCGGAGGCGCCTCTCGAGGGAACATGTTCCCTTGATACGTCGTGCGCCCCCGTCCGGTTACAAGTCCGCCGCTCAGACGAGCGCGTCGACCGCCTCGGCGATGCGGTTGCACGCCTCGGTCAGCAGCGCGTCGGAGGTGGCATAGCTTACCCGGAACGCCGGCTCGAGGCCGAAGGCGCCGCCGTGCACCGCCGCCACCCGACCCTCGTCGAGCATATAGCCGATCAACACCTCGTCATTCTCTATGACGAGGCCCTTGGGCGTTGTCTTGCCGATCAGGTCGGAGACGTCGGGATAGACGTAGAAGGCGCCCTCGGGCTTCGGGCAATGAATGCCGGGGATGGCGTTCAGCCCCGCCACCACCAGATCGCGGCGGCGCTGGAAGGCGGCAGCGCGATCCTTGAGGAAATCCTGCGGGCCGTTGAGCGCCGCCGTCGCCGCCGCCTGCGCGATCGAGCAGGGGTTGGACGTCGACTGCGACTGGAGCTTGGCCATCGCCTTGATCAGCCAGGTCGGGCCGCCGGCAAAGCCGATGCGCCATCCGGTCATCGCATAGGCCTTGGAGGTGCCGTTGACGGTCAGCGTGCGCTCATAGAGCGACGGGCAAACCTGCGCGATGGTGGCGAACTGGAAGCCGTCATAGACGATATGCTCGTACATATCGTCGGCCATCACCCAGACGTGCGGGTGGCGCTCGATTACCTCGCCCAGCGCCTTCAGTTCGGCGGCCGAATAGGCAGCGCCCGTCGGGTTGGACGGCGAGTTCAGGATCACCCAGCGCGTCTTGGGAGTGATCGCCGCTTCGAGCTGCTCGGGGCGGATCTTGTAGCTCTGGTCGGCGCCGGCCTTGATGATCACCGGGGTGCCGCCCGCGAACTGGACGATATCCGGGTAGCTCACCCAATAGGGCGCCGGGATGATCACCTCGTCGCCCACGTCGATCGTCGCGACCAGCGCGTTGAACAGCGTGTGCTTGCCGCCGACATTCACGCTGACCTGATGGGTCTCGTAGGTGAGGCCGTTGTCGCGCTTGAACTTGGCGACGATCGCCTCCTTCAGCTCGGCGGTGCCGTCGACGTTAGTGTATTTGGTCTTGCCCTGGCGGATCGCCTCGATCGCGGCATCCTTGACGAAATCGGGCGTGTCGAAATCGGGCTCGCCGGCGCCGAGGCCGATCACGTCGATTCCCTGGCGCTTCAGGTCCAGCACGCGGCTGGTCATGGCAAGCGTGGCGGACGGCTGGATGCGGCCGAGCGCTTCCGACGTGGTTCGCATGGGACAGGGCTTTCCGGGTGGGAGGGACGGGACGCGCGGGCTATAACCGCATGGCGCGCATCAGGGCAACCGCGCCGGAATCAATCCCCGCAATGCGTTTCCGAGCAAGAATCCGTCGCGTAGATCCGCCTCGCGCAGATCGGCCTCGACCGCTCGCCCCTGCTCGATCAGCCGTTCGCGCAGGATACCGGGCAGAAGCCCGCGCGTCTGCGGCGGGGTGAGCAGGCGGCCGTCGCGTTCGACGAAGAGATTGGTGAAGCTGCCCTCGGTCAGCAGCCCGTCGGGCCGCGCAAACACCACCTCGAAATGGCTGCCGAGCGCTGCATCGTAGAAGGCTCGATCGCTGGTCTTGTGGGCGAGGCGGAAGTCGGCCGGATCGACCGGCAGCGGCACTACCGGCACCACCACCGGCGCGGCGGGCGCGGCGGGCAGCGCCCTCACCTCGATCGCGGTGCCACCCGATCGCGCCAGCCGCAGCCGCAGCCGCGCGCCTTCACGCAAACGGAAGGTGGCGGCCTGCAGGTCGTTACGGACGTCATGGCGATCGAAGGCGAAGCCGAGCGCCTCGGCCGAGCGCTTCATCCGCGCCAGATGGCGATCGAGGTCGATGAGGCCGTCATGCGGGTGGAACAGCATCGTCTCGATGAGATCGAAAGGCGGGCAGGCGGCCGTCACGAAACCACCCTTCGCGAGACATTCACGCCATTCGGCGTCGGCCTGCGAATCGGCGACCACGCCCGAACCGAGGCCGATGCTCGCGCGGCCCGGATCCTCCACCACCAGCGTGCGGATGGCGACGTTGAAGGCCGCGTCTCCATTCGCATCGATCCGCCCCATCGCGCCGGTGTAGAGCCCGCGCGGCCCGGGCTCTACCTCGGCGGCGATCTCCATCGCGCGCAGCTTGGGGGCGCCGGTGATCGATCCACACGGGAACGCCGCCTCCAGCACGCTCACCGCGTCGCCGCCGGGGGCGAGCTCGGCGATGACGGTGGAGGTCATCTGGTGGATGGTGGGATAGGTCTCGACCTCGAACAGAGCCGGCACCGCCACGCTGCCCGGCACCGCGATCCGCGACAGGTCGTTGCGGATCAGGTCGACGATCATGAGGTTTTCAGCGCGCTGTTTGGGATCGGTCGCGAGTTCGCGCGCCGCCTCCGCATCGGTCACCGGATCGGCGCCGCGCGTCGCCGTCCCCTTCATCGGCCGCGCCTCGATCCGTCCGCCGTCGAGGCGGAAGAACATCTCGGGCGAAAAGGACAGCAGCACCCGCGATCCGTCGGCGACGATGCCGCCCCAGCCTGCCGCAGCGCGCGCGCGGATGCGCGCATAGAGCGCCAGCGGGTCGCCCACGACCGGCACGTCGGCCGGAAAGGTGAGGTTCGCCTGATAGATGTCGCCCGCCGCGATATACGCCTTCACCCGATCGAACGCCGCGTCATAGGCAGCGCGAGCGATCGTGGGCACCGGTGCGCCGGCCCAGGCGCCGGCTGGATCGGGCAGCAGTGCCGGCACATCGGGGAGTGCGATGACATCATAGCGCTCGAACAGCCCGAACCAGAGCAACGGGCCGTCGGCAGACGCGGAGGGGCCCGCCTCCCCCGGAGCCCCCGCGTCATAGGCAATCCAGCCCGCCGCATGCAGCCCGTGCGCTTGCCCGGCGCGCAAGGCGGCGAACGCCTCCGGCAACGCGGCGCGGTCCTGCGCCACGACCTGCTCGACCGGATCATGATAGAGGCGGGCCGGTGCCGCGCCGTCCGCACGCGCGTCGTCGAGCAGCACGAAGGGACGCGCGCGATCGAGCACCAGGCGATCGGAACAAACGGCAACAGGCCGGACAGAAGGGGAAGACGCTGTCATCTTGTCCTCCCTGCCCGCGCTGGGGCCGCAGGAGCAAGCCTTTGCGGTGGCTCGACTTGCGTCGAAGCGCGTCGGCGCTCATCACGCCGGCCATGACCGACGCCTCGCCGCAACCGACCCCGCCGCTCCGCGCAGCCGTAGTGCCCGTCACCGCGTTCCAGCAGAATTGCACCCTGCTGTGGTGCACCCAAACGATGCGCGGCGCTTTCGTCGATCCGGGCGGCGACCTGCCCCGGCTCGAGGCGGCGGCGGCCCAGCATGGCGTGACGATCGAGAAGATCCTGCTCACCCACGGCCATGTCGATCATTGCGGACAGGCCGGCATGCTGGCGAAGAAACTCGGCGTGCCGATCGAAGGCCCGCACGAGGCCGACCGCTTCTGGATCGCGCGCCTCGATGACGATGGCCGGCAGTGGCAAATCCCCAGCGAAAGCTTCGAGCCCGATCGCTGGCTCGACGATGGCGACACGGTAACGGTGGGCGAACTCACCCTCTCCGTTCGGCACACGCCGGGGCATACGCCCGGTCATGTCGTGTTTCACCACGCGCCCTCGCGATTCGCGCTGGTCGGTGACGTGCTGTTCCGCGGATCGATCGGCCGCACCGACTTTCCGATGGGCGATCATGCGACGCTGATCGAATCGATCCAGACGCGGCTCTGGCCGATGGGCGACGACGTCACCTTCGTCCCCGGCCATGGCCCGACCTCCACTTTCGGGGCGGAGCGGCGCTCCAACCCCTTCGTCGCCGATTCGCGCTTCGGCTAGGCCCAGCGCCGTCGGTTTAGAGATAGTGGACCGGTGCCGGGGCGTGCGAGGCGATCCAAATCGCCCACAGGCCGAGGCCGAGCAGGATGATCCAAGTGGTGGCCGCACCGGCCGCGCGCATCGGGTTGGGCATCCGCCGCCGGTCCATCCCGAAGGCATGGACGATCCGCGCCAGCACATAGACGATGCCGATCCCCCACAGCCACGGCTTGGGCCCGCCGGCGAGCTCGATCAGCGCCATCAGGATCAGGATGAACGGCGTATATTCGACGAAATTGGCCTGCGCGCGCATCCGGCAAAGCAGCACGGGATTGTCGCCATCCCCCACCAGCACCTTGCCTGTCTGACGCATCCGCACCACACGGAAGGCCAGCCAGAGGTTCAGGAGCGCCAGCGCGCCGGCAAAGGTGAGGGTCACAGGCAGCATCGACAGACAGGCTCCTTGGGCCGGCGGAACGAACATCCTCGCTCGCACGCCAAGCGCCGGCTTGCAACAGCGCCCGAATCCGCTATAGGGCGCCACTCGCGACGAGGCCGGCCGCTGATGGTCCGCGGCCACTTTGGCCGTGGCGATTCGGATGGTATGCGGCCGCGCATCCATGTGAACACACGAGACAAGGTGCCGAAATGGCCGTCCCCAAGCGAAAGACCTCGCCCTCCAAGCGCAACATGCGCCGCAGCCACGACGCGCTGAGCGTCGAGGCGTTTCAGGAATGCCCGAACTGTGGCGAGCTGAAGCGTCCGCACAATCTGTGCAACGCCTGCGGCCATTATAACGGCCGCGAGATCGTCTCGGTCGAGGCCTGATCCCCCCACACACAACAGGCAGGATGATCGTGGACGCGCCGCGAATCGCCATCGACGCGATGGGAGGTGACGGCGGAGCGGCCACGATGCTGGCTGGCGTCGCGCTCGCTCTCTCGCGGGCTCCCGATCTGAAGTTCCTGCTCGTCGGCGACGAAACTGTCGTCGGGGCGGAGCTTGCGCGTCATCCCGGCCTCGCCGCCGTCAGCGAGATCCGGCATGCGCCCGATCTCATCTCGGGCGACGACAAGCCCAGCCAGGCGATCCGCCGCGCCAAGACCACCTCGATGGGCATGGCGATCGCGGCGGTGAAGGATCATGACGTCGCTGCAGCGGTGTCGTCGGGCAACACCGGCGCGCTGATGGCGATGGCCAAGCTTGCACTCAGGACCATGCCGGGGATCGATCGTCCGGCGCTCGCCGCGCGCCTGCCCAGCCTCGGCGACAATGACGTCGTGATGCTCGATCTCGGTGCCAACACCGAGTGCGATGCCAACAACCTCGTCCAGTTCGCGCTGATGGGCGCCGCCTATTCGCGGACCGCGCTCGATATCGAGCGCCCCAAGGTGGCACTGCTCAACATCGGCACCGAGGAGCTCAAGGGCACCGAGGAGCTCAAGGACGCCGCCGCGATGCTGCGCGCGCATCCGACGCTGCCGCTCGAATTCACGGGCTTCATCGAGGGCGACCGCACCACCCGCGGCGACGTCGACGTCGTCGTCTCGGACGGATTCTCGGGCAATATCGCGCTCAAGACCGCCGAGGGCACCGCGCGCTTCGTCACCGATCTGCTGCGCCGGTCCTTCCAGTCGAGCTTCCGCTCGAAGATGGGCTTCCTGCTGTCGAAGCCGGCGCTGCACCTGCTGCGCGTCCATCTTGATCCCAACAATCACAATGGCGCGGTCTTCCTCGGGCTCAACGGGCTGGTGGTGAAGAGCCATGGCGGCGCGAACGCCAAGGGCGTGGCCAATGCGATCGGGCTGGCCGCCAAGCTGGTGCGCGACGACCTGACACACCATATCGCCAGCGATCTTGCTGACTATCGCGCGGCTTCGGCCGTCGAAACCGTGGCTGCCAAATGACCGCACAGACTTCCGCTTCTGCCACCGTCCGCCGCGCCGTGATTACCGGCACCGGCTCCGCGCTGCCCCGGCGCCGCGTCACCAATGCCGAGCTGGCGGAAACGGTCGACACCTCGGACGAGTGGATCGTCGAGCGCACCGGCATCCGCGCCCGCCATATCGCCGCCGCCGACGAAACCACCGCCAGCCTCGCCACCGACGCCGCGCGCCGCGCGATCGAGGCGGCCGGCATCGACGCCAGCGCGATCGGCCTGATCGTGCTTGCCACCGCAACGCCAGACCAGACCTTCCCTGCGTCTGCCACCAAGGTGCAAGCCGCGCTCGGCATCAACGACTGCGTGGCGTTCGACGTACAGGCGGTGTGCTCGGGCTTCCTCTACGCGCTGTCGGTCGCCGAGAGCATGATCCGCACCGGCACCGCCAAGGCGGCGCTGGTGATCGGTTCCGAGACCTTCAGCCGCATCCTCGACTGGGAAGACCGCGCGACCTGCGTGCTGTTCGGCGACGGCGCCGGGGCGATCGTGCTCCAGGCCGAGGACGGTCCCGCCAATCCCGCCGACAAGGCGGCGCGCGGCGTGCTGACCACCAGCCTCCACGCCGATGGACGCCACAACGAGCTGCTCTATGTCGATGGTGGCCCGTCGACCACCGGTACGGTCGGCAAGGTCCGCATGAAGGGCCGCGAGGTGTTCCGCCACGCCGTCACCAACCTGGCGAGCGTGCTTGGCGAGGTGATGGCCGAAGCTGGCCTCACGCCGGCCGACATCGACTGGCTGGTGCCGCACCAAGCCAATGCCCGCATCCTCGACGCGACCGCGCGCAAGCTCGATCTTCCGGCCGAACGCGTGGTGGTGACGGTCGACGAGCACGCCAACACGTCGGCCGCGTCGGTGCCGCTGGCGCTGGATGCGGCCGTGCGCGATGGCCGCATCCAGCGCGGCGACCTGCTGGTGCTGGAGGCGATGGGCGGTGGTTTCACTTGGGGCGCAGCAGCCGTCCGCTATTGAAGCCCGCCCTGTCGCAGGCAGCCATTGGCGATACGCCCCGCGGCAGCTAATATCACTCTGCTGTAGTATCTTACTGAGGGGGAAGCCATGGCCGAGATCCAGACCTTGACGCGTGCCGACCTGAGCGATGTCGTCCACCGCGAGATCGGGCTGTCGCGCGCCGATTCCGCCTCGATGGTCGAGCAGGTGCTCGCGCTGATGTGCGGCGCCATGGCCGATGGCGAGAACGTCAAGATCTCGAGC
>DATGEV010000233.1:0-4889 GCA_035309885.1 Sphingomonas sp. | reverse complement strand
AGCATGACGGTCTTGCCGACGCGCGGCGGGGCGACGATCAGCGTGCGCTGGCCCTTGCCCTGCGGCGAGACGATGTCGATCACGCGCGCCGACTTGTCCTTCACGGTCGGATCGAGCGTGTCGAGGCTCAGCTTGCGCTCGGGATAGAGTGGCGTGAGGTTGTCGAAGTTGACGCGGTGGCGGACCACGTCGGGATCGTCGAAATTGATCGAGATCAGGCGGGTCAGCGCGAAATAACGCTCGCCATCCTTGGGCGCGCGGATCTCGCCTTCCACCGTGTCGCCGGTACGCAGGCCGAACTTCCGAACCTGGTTGGGCGAGACGTAGATGTCGTCCGGGCCAGCGAGATAATTGGCCTCAGGCGATCGCAGGAAGCCGAATCCGTCGGGCAGCACTTCGATGGTGCCGAGACCCATGATCTGGTCGCCCTGCTCAGCCTGTTCCTTGAGGATGGCGAACAGCAGATCCTGCTTGCGCATCGTCGATGCGCCCTCGACGCCGAGATCCTCGGCCATGCTCACCAGCTCGGCGGGCGACGTCTTCTTGAGGTCTTTGAGATGCATGAGGAAAATGAAATCCTGAAGGCTTCGCGACGGGAGGTTGGACGAGGAAACGCCGATGTCGGGAATGGAGCTCCGCACGGACGGCGGAAGGCCTTGTTGCCGCGGTTACGGCGCGGACCGGGCCAAGTCAAGCGAGCCGATCCGAGTCACGGCCAATGACACCGGATTCGCGACCATCGGCGAACCGATCAGAACGGCTTGACGATCACCAGCACGACGATCAGCGCGGTGGCGATGCCCGGCACCTCGTTCATCAGCCTGAGCGTCCTGTCGGAAGCGGGGCGGTAGCCCTTGGCGATCCGCTTGCCGAGCCCGACCGCGCAGCCATGATAGCCTGACAGCAGCACGACGAGCAGCAGCTTGGCGTGGAACCAGGGCATCTGAAACGCGCCGATATTGAGCGCGAGGCTCAGGCCCAGCAGCCAGACAAGGATCATCGACGGATTGAGGATGATCGATCGCAGCCGGCGAATCCGCTCGACCCACGCCAGATCCTCGACCGAACCGGGCGTGGCCGCGACCTGGTAGATCAGGAATCGGGGCAGCATGAACAGACCGGCGATCCAGAAAATCACGAAGATCAAATGGGCGGCCTTCACCCACGGATAGGCCAACCCCAGAAAACCTTCCATCACGCCCTCACCAGTTCCAGTAGCCGCTCGACATGCCCAATCGGCACCTGCGGCAGGATTCCGTGGCCGAGGTTGAACACATGCGGGCGGTTCGCGAAAGCCCCGCGGACCCGCGCCACGCCTTCTTCCAACGCCGCGCCGCCGGCGAGCAGGGCGAGGGGATCGAGGTTGCCCTGTACGGGAAGTCCTTCCGGCAGCACGGTATCGGCCCAGACCGGATCGACCGTTTCGTCGAGCCCGATCGCATCGGCACCAACCTCACGTGCATAAGCCGCGAGCCGTCCACCCGCGCCCTTCGGAAAGCCGATCACCGGCACGTCCGGATAGCGTTTGTGTAGGGCGGTCACAATCCTCGCCGTCGGGGCGATCACCCAGCGTTCGAACTCGGCCGGGGCCAGGCTGCCTGCCCAGCTGTCGAAGATCTGCACGGCGTGGACACCCGTTTCGATCTGACGATCCAGATAGGCGATCGTGGCTTCGGTGATGGCGTCGATGATCGCCCTAAAGGCTCCGGGATCACGATAGGCGAGCACACGGGCCTCGGCATGATCGCGGCTGCCTTCGCCTGCCACCATGTAGGTCGCGACCGTCCAGGGAGCACCTGCAAAGCCGAGGAAGGTCGTTTCCGCCGGAAGTGCCGCTGCCACGCGTCGCACCGTCTCGTAGATCGGATCGAGCCGTTCGGGAGTGGCGACCAGCGCGGCGAGGGTCGAATCCCTGAGCGGAGGCGCAAGGCGAGGGCCTTCGCCGGCGGTGAAGCTCAGCTGCTGGCCCAGCGCGTGCGGGATGACGAGGATGTCGGAGAACAGGATCGCGCCGTCGAAGCCGAAGCGACGGATCGGCTGGAGAGTCACTTCGGCCGCGGACTCCGGATCATAGCAGAGCTCAAGGAATCCGCCCTTTCCGGCGCGAAGCTCCCGATATTCCGGGAGATAGCGACCCGCCTGACGCATGAGCCAGACTGGCGGGGGAGACCGGCGCTGACCCCGGAGCACGCCGAGCAGGGGCTGATCGGTTCCGGTTTCGCGGTTCGGCCCCATAACTATCCTTCTTTGAATCAATGAGTGGTGGGAGGCAGTAGTACCGCCGGAGTCGGGGTTTATTCGCGACTCGCTCGATTCGCCACCAACAGCCTGAATCGGCGACTCGCGATTCAAGCGCGAGTCGATTCAAAGCGTCCTCCTTATCCACAGCCTGTGGGAAAAAGGGACGGGCTGTGGGCGAATCCGTCGACCGGTTTCGAATCTCGGGGGCGAATCGGTTGAGTCGGGAAGCGCCTCGGCTTGTCGGCAGACGACTCCCATGCTTATCCACAGCCTTTGCCGTGCGGCGTGTGGAAGAAGGGGTTTTCTGCGACGATGACGAGGCTGCACCTGCACCTCCTGTCCGATTCCACGGGAGAGACGCTGGAGAATGTCGCCAAGGCCGGGCTCGCCCAGTTCGAGGGCGTCGAGGCGGTCAAGCATTTCTGGCCGATGGTGCGCTCCGAAGGGCATCTCGATCGTGTGCTGATGGAAATCGCCTCCAAGCCGGGGCTGGTGATCTACACGCTGGTCAACTCGACCGTCCGAAAACGGCTGGAGTCGCGATGTCATGCGATGGGGCTGCACGCGGTCTCGGCGCTCGATCCGGTGATCGATGCGCTGTCGCGCCTGCTCGGCAAGGAGACGATCAGCCGGCCTGGCGGCCAGCACGCGCTCGACGCCGCCTATTTCGATCGCGTCGAGGCGATCCACTACACCATCGCTCATGATGACGGCATTGCATCGGATGATTGGGAGGAGGCCGATATCGTGCTGGCGGGCGTGTCACGCTCGTCGAAAACGCCGACCTCGATCTATCTCGCCAACCGCGGCTATCGCGTCGCCAATATCCCGCTGGTGATCGAAAGTCCGCCACCGCCGATCCTTTTCCGGCTTGAGCATCCTTTGGTCGTCGGGCTCACCACCAGCCAGGACCGGCTGATCCAGATCCGCCGCAATCGGCTGCTCTCGCTCAACGAGACCGCCGAGACCGCCTATGTCGATCAGGATCGCGTGGCGCGCGAACTCGCTTATGCCCGGCGCATGTTCTCGGACAATGGCTGGCCGGTGATCGACGTCACCCGCCGCTCGATCGAGGAGACCGCGGCGGCGATCATCAACCTCGTCGCCGAACGGCGCGAGAAGCAGGAACTGGCTGCGGCCACGGGAAAGACCGGAGCATGACGATCATCCTGGCGTCAGGCAGCGCATCGCGACGCGCGATGCTGGAGGCTGCCGGTGTCGCCTTCGAGGTGGTGCGGCCGCAGGTCGACGAGGATGCGGCCAAGGAGGCTCTCAAGGTCGAGGGCGTCGAAGCGCGCGGGCTCGCCGATGCGCTTGCCGAGTTGAAGGCGGTCGCCGTCTCGCGCCGGATGCCCGGGCGGATCGTGGTGGGGAGCGATTCCACCGTCGCGCTCGCCGACGGGACGCTGCTCGACAAGCCCGGGACGCGTGAACGCGCGGCCGATCAGCTGCGCCTGATGCGCGGTGGCACCCATCGGCTGGTGAGTGCGGTGGTCGGCGCGCGCGATGGCGCCTCGGTGTGGCGCCATGTCGATGTGGCGAAGCTGTATGTTCGCGATTTCTCGGACATTTTTCTCGACGGCTATCTCGATGTCGAGTGGCCCGCGATTGCCGGCTGCGTCGGCTGCTTCCGGATCGAGGGGCCAGGCGTGCAGCTTTTCTCGAAGGTCGAGGGGAGCCAGTTCACGATCCTCGGAATGCCGCTGATGCCGTTGCTCGGCTGGCTGCGGGACGTCGGCGAGATGCCAGCATGACGATGCCTTATGCCGAGGTGATTGGCGACCCGATTGCCCAATCCAAATCGCCGATGATTCACCGTTTCTGGCTCGAGGCGCTGGGCCTGCCCGGCGAGTATCGTGCCTGCCATGTGCGGAGCGACGGGCTCGCGGATTATCTTGCCGCGCGCCGTCATGATCCGGACTGGCGCGGTTGCAACGTCACCATGCCCCACAAGCAGGCGGTGCTGCCGCTGCTCGATCGGCTTGATCCCTCGGCCGCGCGGATCGGGGCGGTCAACACCATCGTGCCTGACGGGACGGGGAGGCTGATCGGCCACAACACCGACGGCGCCGGTTTCCTCGAGCCGCTGCGCCCCTTCCTGCGCCATCGACATCTGTTCCGGATGGCGCGGATCCTCGGCACCGGCGGCGCGGCCCGCGCGATTGTCGCGGCGCTGGCCGGGGAGGGCTTCACGCTGGTGCTCGCCGGCCGCGATCCGGACAAGGCGCATGCTCTGCTCGAGGAACTGGCGCCGGGCGACCACCATGTCGCACCGCTCGATCATTTCGCCGGCGCCACCGATTTCGCCTTCGATGATCGGCAGGGCTGTCTGGACCTTGTGGTCAACGCGACGTCGCTCGGCATGGCGGGGCAACCGCCACTCGCCTTCGATCTCAGCCACGCGCCGCCCGGCACCATCGTCTACGACATCGTCACCGCGCCGGTGGAGACGCCCTTGCTCGCGGCGGCGCGCGCGCAAAATTTTCGGACCGTCGACGGGCTCGAAATGCTGGTCGGTCAGGCGGCCGCGGCGTTCCGTCTGTTCTTCGGCACAGATGCGCCGCGCGGATCGGATGGCGCCTTGCGGGCCTTGCTCGGCGCATGATCCTGCTTGGACTCACCGGCTCGATCGGCATGGGCAAGTCGAC
>DATGEV010000232.1:0-6550 GCA_035309885.1 Sphingomonas sp. | reverse complement strand
CGGTGACCATGGTGAAGGCGCGGTCGGTGGTGCTGACCAGCCGGCGCGCGAAGGCGATGCGTTCGATCTGATAGCTGTCGAGCAGCGTGTCGGATGCCCGCCCGCCGAGCACAGCCGCGAGCTTCCAGGCGAGGTTGATCGCGTCGCCGATGCCGGTGTTCATGCCCTGACCGCCAGCGGGGCTGTGGATGTGCGCCGCATCGCCGAGCAGGAAGGCACGCCCCTGCCGGAACCGATCGGCGACGCGGTGATGGACATGGTAGGTCGAGAACCAGTTGACCTGTTCCACCGTCACCTTGAGGTGGGTGATCGCCCGGTCGCTGACATCCTCGAAGCAAAGAGTCTCGGCCTGTTCGGCGCGCTCGTCGCGTACCGTGCCGATCAGACGCGCGCGGCCCTTGTCGGCGAGCGCGAAGATGGCGAGGAAGTCGGCCTCGTCGAGATCGACGTGCAGCTCGCCGTCGATCGGTGGTCCCGAGGCGGCGACGTCGGCGACATAGAAGAGCTGCTGGTAGGTGCCGCCCGGAAAGCCCACATCCATGCCCTGCCGCACAGCGGATCGCGCTCCGTCGCAACCGGCGATGTACGCCGCCTCGCAGCTCTGCTCGCCGGCCGGGCCGCGCAGCCGCGCGACGATATGATCGCCCTCGTCGCGATAGTCGACGAGTTCGGTTTCGCGTTCGACGCGGACGCCCATTGCCTCCAGTCGCTCGATCAGCAGCTGCTCATGCTCGTCCTGCGGGAAGATGTGGAGGAAGGGGTAGGGGGTGAGGCCGGCGCCGATATCCTCGAACGACACGCGCGCCTTCTTGTGGCCCTGCACCCAGAGGTTGATGGCCGGCACCTTGTGCCCCTGCGCGACGACGGCATCGGTCAGATCGAGCTGGCGATAAAGCTCGAGCGTGCGCGCATGCACGGCGAGCGCGCGAGAGGTGGTGCCGGGGTTGGCCGTCTTGTCGACGATGCGCACCTTGATGCCGAGCCGGGTCAGCCAGAGCGCGAGCACCAGCCCGGTGGGGCCGGCGCCGATGATCAGAACGTCATGGCGCGTCATGGCATCCTCTCTGCGCCCCGGATCGTGGTCCGGCGCGGGGGCAAGATGACCGTGTTGGCGCGCGAGGCCAAGGGCCGTCGCGCAGCAAGGTCAGGCGGCGGGTCTCAGCACCGTCTTCAGGTTCATGAACTCGTGCAGCCCGAACGGGCCGAGCTCGCGTCCATGACCGGATCGCTTGATGCCGCCGAACGGCGCCTCGGGCACCGACGCGAGCAGCTGGTTGATCGCGGTCATGCCGGCCTCGATCTCCTGCACGAAGCGGTCCTGTTCGGCGGGATCGTTGGTCCACACCGAGGAGCCGAGGCCGAACGGAATGTCGTTGGCGATGCGGATCGCCTCGTCGATGTCGGCCGCGCGGAACAGCATTGCAATCGGTCCGAAGATCTCCTCGTGCATCAGGGGGCTGCCGGTGGGGATGTCGGTGAGCACGCCGGCCGACAGATAGGCGCCCGGCCCGTCGAGTGGCTCGCCCCCGAACAGCAGCGTGGCGCCCAGCCGCTTGGCCTCGGCGAGCTGCTCCAGCACGGTATCGCGCTGGCCGACGCTGGAGAGCGGGCCCATGTCGGTCGCGGGGTCCATCGGATCGCCCATCTTCACCGCCTGCATCGCGGCGGAGAATTTCTCCACGAAGGCGTCGTAGATCGCGGCGTGGACGATCATGCGCTTGCCGCAGATGCACGACTGGCCGCTGTTCTGGATGCGCGCCGTCACCGCGTGGCGCACCGCGACGTCGAGATCGGCGGACGGCATGACGATGAAGGGATCGGAGCCGCCGAGTTCGAGCACCACCTTCTTCAGGTGACGCCCGGCCTGCTCGGCCACCGCTATCCCTGCGCCCTCGCTGCCGGTGAGAGTGACCGCGACGACACGATCGTCGGCGATGACGCCCGCCACCGCACCGGACTTGATCGCGAGGTTCTGGAACAGCCCTTCCGGCGCATGCGCCGCCTCCATCATCTCCTCCATCAACCGGGCCACGCCCTGCACGATGCTGGCATGCTTGAGCAGCCCGACATTGCCGGCAAGAATCGTCGGCGCGAGGAAGCGCACGGCCTGCCAGAAGGGGAAGTTCCACGGCATCACCGCCAGCACCGGCCCCAGCGGCAACCAGTGCAGCTCGGCGGTGCGGCCGTCGGCCAGGGCCTTGCGCTGGGGCTGGAGCATCGCCGGGCCGTGCTTCGCATAATAGCGGAAGGCGGTGGCGCACTTCTCCACTTCGGCGCGGGCGGAGGCGAAGGTCTTGCCCATCTCCATGGTCGCCATGCGCGCCAGCCGATCCCTGTTCGCGTCATACTGGTCGGCGATCCGCATCAATAGTGCCGCGCGATCCGCGATGCTGCTGGTGCGCCATGCACGGAACGCCGTGACGGCCTTGTCGAGCCGGGCGTCCAGCTGCTCGGCGGTCAGTTCGGGATAGGTGACGATTTCGGTGCCGGTAGCCGGGTTGATGCTTTGGAACATCGGATCCTCCTGACGGCGCCGCGCCATCGGCGGCTAGTTCTTGAACAAGGGTTTGCGGAGCAGGCGCGCGCGCAGATCATCCATGCCCACCGCCTGTACCGCCGCACCGCGATTGGAGGCGGTGAGGATGGTGGAGAGATGGCCGAGGATCTGGCAGGCGAGGTCGAAGCTCTGGAGCGATCGCGAATAACGCTGCACGACGATCGGCGCGTCGGTCAGCTCATCGCCCACGATTTCGAGCAACCGCTTCACATAGGACAGCTCCTCGGCGATCCGGCGATCGAGGTCGGCATTGACGACGGGGGCGGCTGTACCCTCGGTCGTCGGGACCGGGCGTCCGGCGCGCACCGCCGCCTGGATGCTGTCGACGCGCGCCTGATCGATATCGTGGCTGCTGCGCGATTGCGTGCCCGATACCCAGTCGGCGACCGCCGCCTTGCCCTTGAACTGAATGCCGCAGCGCGACGCGCTCCGCCACACCACCGCCGCATCGATCGCGATCTCCAGCCGGCGCAGCGTGAGCACGCCGCCGACATCGGGGAAGGCTGCGCCTTCCAGCAGCGCACCGCCTTCGGACAGGTTCCGGATGCGGACCGGCGCCTTCAGCGTGGCCGTCTCGATGGTCGCGGACAGCAGCAGGTTGGTGCGGGGCGCGCGTTCGCTATGACCCTGTGGCAGAGGGCTGGCGGGCTCCCCATCGGATAGATAGCTCAAGGCAGGACAGGCTCGTGCTGGTGGGGGAGGGGCAGGATGGACAGGCGTCAACCTTCCGTCTGGGCGGCGTCGTTCAGCAGCAACTCTTCGGCGCTCTTCTGGACGATCGCGGTGATCGGGCCCGCCATGAAGGACAGCATCAGCGGTACCGCCAGCCTGACCTTCACCAGCCGGTCCTCGACATCGAGGTCGGCGCTGATCTTCTGGCCCATCGCGGCGATGGTGAGCGTCATCCGGTCCTCGGTCGGCCAGGATGAGGAGACCTCGCCGCCGCCGGGAATATGCCGCGCGACCTTGTCGACTCCGGCCATCATCCGTCGCTTGGCCTCCGCTCGGCCGAGATCGTGCGGAATGTCGATGGTGATCGGGCCTGCCATGGGAAGCGCATACCTCTGAAAATGCCGGGGCTGACTAGCGGCCATCGCGACCGCCCTCAAGCGTCGAGCTTCGAAACGGTGATATGGTACGATAACAAGCTATTGAGTCACTGGTTTCATGGATGTCCTGTCGAGCGCAGCTTGGTTCGCGGTGCCTGGCAGTTCGTCCTTCATCGAGGCCGCCACCGCCTCGGCGCGGGCCATGACGCGCAGCACATTGCCCCCGGCGAGCTTGGCGATGTCGGTATCGCTCCAGCCCCGCCGCATCAACTCGGCGAGCAGCGCGGGGTAGGTGCCGACGTCGCCGAGCCCTTCGGGCAGGACATTGTCGACACCGTCGAAATCGGAGCCGATGCCGACATGGTCGACGCCGGCGATCTTCGCGAT
Source organism: Sphingomonas sp. (assembly GCA_035309885.1). Lineage (GTDB taxonomy): Bacteria > Pseudomonadota > Alphaproteobacteria > Sphingomonadales > Sphingomonadaceae > Solisphingomonas. Next base: position 2,557 of record DATGEV010000232.1, on the reverse strand, counting down.
GTGCTCGATATGGTCGGCGGCGTCGGAGAGGGTGACGCGCGGCGCGGGATGTTGCCGCTTCCATTCGGCCATCGCCGCCGCGGCCTTGTCGGGCTGGCCGATATAGAGGCCGCCGAACGGCGGAGCGTTGAGCCGCGTGCCCTCCGCCGCCGCTTCGGCAGACCAGTGGCGATAGGCGTCGGAGAGGTAGGCCGGCGCGAAATTCACCATCACCACGCCGCCATTGGCCGCGACCAGCTTGAGCACATCGTCGGACACGTCGCGGGGATGATCGTCGAGCGCCCGCGCGCTCGAATGCGAGAAGATCACCGGCGCTTTCGTCACGCGCAGCGCGTCGCGCATCGTCTGTTCGCTGACGTGGCTCAAATCGACCAGCATGCCGAGCCGATTGAGCTCATGCACCACCGCCTCGCCAAACGGAGTGAGGCCGTGATGGCGGGGATTGTCGGTGGCCGAATCCGCCCACTCGATCGTGCGCGAATGGGTGAGGGTGAGGTAGCCCGCGCCGAGATCATGATAAGCGCGCAGCACCGACAGGCTGTCGTCGATCTGGTTGCCGCCCTCGACGCCGATCATCGAGGCGATGCGGCCGCTCCTGTGGATGCGGCGCACATCGTCGGCGGTGCGGGCGAGCGCGAAGCTCTCCGGATAACGCGCGACGATCTGGTGGACGAGATCGATCTGCTCGAGCGTCTGCTTGACCTGTTCGAGCGGCGGCAGATCGGCCGACACCCAGACCGACCAGAACTGCCCGCCGACCATGCCCTGCCGCAGCCGGGCGATGTCGGTGTTGTAGGGGACGGGGCGGGTGCCGAGGCCGTGGCTGAGGTCGATCGTCCAGCGCCCCTCCTGCTCGCGTTCGCGCAGTGACTCTGCCCAGTCGTTATGGCCGTCTATCAGCGGCGTGGCCTTGAGCACGCGCGCCACCCGCGCGCCAGTGTCGGCCGGCGGCGGCGCCGCGGCGGTCGCCAGGAGGGAGAGGCCAGCAAGCAGGACAGTCTTCATGCAGAACCACCAAAGCCGAGTTTCGCTACGGTTGCGAGAAGGGCCGATTATGGCCCGTTTGTCGAGGCTTGTTTCGGGGACGGTGTTCAGCCGCCGGCGCCACGAAGTCGATCGTGCGCGGTGCGTGCGAGCTCCTCGCGGAAGCGCGGATGGGCGAGCTCGATCAGCGCGGCAGCACGCTCGCGCAGCGATTTGCCCTTGAGATCGGCCCAGCCGAATTCGGTGACGACGATATGGGTGTCGTTGCGTGGAGTCGTCACCGGGCCGTCCAGCCTCGGCACGATACGTGAGACCGCCCCACGCGCGGCGGTGGAATGGCAGGCGATGATCGATCGGCCGTGGCGGGCGGCCCAGGCGCCGCGCACGAAATCAAGCTGGCCGCCGGACGCGCTGTACTGGTGGCCGGCGACGCACTCCGAATTGCAGGCGCCTTCCAGATCGACCTGCAGCGTCGCGTTGACCGACAGCATCCGGTCATTGCGGGCGATGATCGCGGGGTCGTTCACATAATCCACCGGGCGGGCCTCGAGCGCCGGATTCTCGTGCAGGAAATCGTACAGCGCCCTGTCGCCCATCGCGAAGGTGAAGATGCTGCGTCCCGGGTGCAGCGTCTTGCGGCTGTTGTCGACCACGCTCGCCTGCATGAGTGCCACCAGCCCCGGCGTCATCAGCTCGGTGTGGATGCCGAGATGGCGATAGTTGCGGAGTGCCGCGCAGACCGCATCCGGCACCGCGCCGATGCCCATCTGGAGGCAGGCGCCATCCTCGACCAACCCGGCGATGATGCCGCCGATCGTCTCGTCCTCGGGCCGGAGTGCGGCGACGGGCACCTCGACCAGCGGCGCTTCATGCTCGATCAGCGCCGTCACCTGCGAGACGTGGATCATGCTCTCGCCCAGCACGCGCGGCATCGCCGGGTTGACCTCGAGGATGATCTGCCGGGCGGTGCGCGAGACGGGCAGCGCGTAATCGACATTGGTGCCGAAACTGAAATAGCCGTCCGCGTCCATCGGCGAGACGGTGGTGAGCAGCACGTCGGCGTCGATTTGCTCGCAAAGCAGGCGGGGCGTCTGGCTGAAGGCGGTCGGCACGAAATCGACGAGATCGAGGCCGGCCACGATCGCCTCGGCATCGAGCGTCCGCTCGATCGCGCTGTGGAACAGGCTCATCGGGTGGATGCGGTCGCGCAGATCGGTGCGCAGTGCCGCGCCGCCGGGTGCCGTCGAGAGCAGGTAGTAGAGCGCGATGTGATCGACGCTGCCGGCGCGGGCGCGGTCCGCCAGCGCCTTGAGCAAGGCCGGCGGCTGCGCCACGCCCAGCCCCATGACGACCTTCGCGGTGGCCGGGATCAGCGCCACCGCCGCATCGGCGGACATCAGGCGGGAACGGTAGGCGCCGAGCGGTGATGTCATCGCGGCCTCATGGCATGGTGCGGGGCGGGCAGCATGCCATCTTCGCGGCGCCCGGCAAGGGCGTGCTCGTCGCCGGCCGGCGATCAGCCGGCGGCCGGACCCCAGCCGAGCCCCAGTGCCTTCTGGATCGCGACGAAATC
>DATGEV010000231.1:0-2618 GCA_035309885.1 Sphingomonas sp. | reverse complement strand
TCGGAAGCGACCGGCCGCATCACCACCATCGAAGGCGTTACCGGCCCCGAAGCCAAGGCCGTGCAGGAGGCCTGGGTCGCGCGCGACGTGCCGCAATGCGGCTATTGCCAGTCGGGCCAGGTGATGAGTGCGGTGGCGCTGCTGCGCGCAGTGCCGCGTCCCAGCGACCGAGACATCGATCTCGCCATGAACGGCAATATCTGCCGCTGCGCGACCTATGTCCGCATTCGCGCCGCGATCCATGACGCGGCACGCGCGCTGCCGGTGAAGGCATGATTGCCCCCGATTTCGCCCTCTCGCGCCGCGGGCTGATCAGCGGCGCCGGCGCGCTGGTGATCGGCATGGTACTGCCCTTCGGTCGCTTCGCGTTAGCGGAGCGGGCCGCCAAGGCACCGCCGCCCGTCGATCCCAACGCCTTCATCCGCATCGCGCTCGATAGCAGCGTGCTGGTGCTCATCAAGCATATCGACTTCGGCCAAGGCACCTATACCGGCCTCGCCACGATTGTCGCGGAGGAGCTGGACGCGGATTGGGCGCAAGTCCGCGCCGAGGCCGCGCCCGCCGATCTCAAGCTCTACGCCAACACTCTGATGGGCATCCAAGGCACCGGCGGATCGACCGCGATCGCCGAAAGCTACCAGCAGATGCGCCACGCCGGCGCGGCCGCGCGGGCCATGCTGGTGCTGGCCGCCGCGCAGACGTGGAAAGTGCCTCCCGCCTCGATCAGCGTCGAGAAGGGTGTGATCCGGCATGCCGCCAGCGGCCGACAGGGCCGTTTCGGCGACTTTGCCGCCGCGGCCGCCCGGCTGCCCGCCCCCGCCAATCCGGTGCTCAAAAACCCCGACCGGTTCACGCTGATCGGCCAGGATCGGCCCGGCAGGAAGCTCGACAGCCTCGCCAAGACCACCGGTCAGGCGAAGTTCGGCATCGACCAGACCGCGCCCAACATGCTCACCGTCGCGGTGCTCCACCCACCACGCTTCGGCGCCCGGCTCGCGCATGTCGATTCGACCGCCGCGATGGCGGTGAAGGGGGTCATCGCGGTACATCCGCTGTCGAGCGGCGTCGCGGTCTATGCCCACGGCACCTGGCCCGCGCTCAAGGGCCGCAGCGCGCTTGCCGTCACATGGGACGAAAGCGGCGCGGAGACGCGCGGCAGCGAGGAGATGATCGCGCAATATCGCGCCCGCGCCCGCACGCCCGGGCAGGTCGTGAAGGCCAAGGGTGACGTCGACGCCGTGCTTGCCACAAACGGAGCGGAGGTCGTCGAGGTCGACTATGTCTTCCCCTATCTCGCCCATGCGCCGATGGAGCCGCTGGGTGGCTTCCTCGACTGGGACGGCAAGCGCGCGGTGGCGCGCTTCGGCAGCCAGCTCCAGACCGGCGATCATATGGCGATCGCCAAGGTGCTGGGCCTGCCGCCCGAGCAGGTCGATCTGGAGACCACCTTCGCCGGTGGCAGCTTCGGACGCCGCGCGACGCCGACCTCGCATCTCGCCGTCGAACTCGCGGAGGCCGCCAAGGCGATCGGCCCCGGCACGCCGATCCGACTCACCTGGACCCGCGAGGACGATATCCAGGGCGGCTATTACCGGCCGCTGATGGTCCATCACATGAAGGGCGCGGTGAAGGGCGGCCGGATCGTCGCCTGGTCGGACAATGTCGTCGGCCAGTCCTTCGCCTATGGCACGCCGTTCGAGAAGCTGATGACCGCGCCCGGCTATGACGGCTCGATGGTCGAGGGCGCCGACGAGATTCCCTATGCGGTCCCTGCCTTCCGCTGCACCGTCAACCATGATCCCACGCCAGTGACGACGCTGTGGTGGCGCTCGGTCGGGCACACGCACACCGGCTATGCGGTCGAGACCTTCGTCGACCATCTGCTCGACAAGGCGGGACAGGATCCGGTCGCAGGCCGGCTGGCGATGATGGGCGACAAGCCCCGCGCCGTCAGCGTCCTGAAGGCGGTGGCCGAGCTCGCGGAATGGAACGGCCCCGGCCCTCGCGACGGTGTCGCGCGGGGCGTGGCGGTGGTGGAAAGCTTCAACAGCTATGTCGCGCAGATCGCCGAGGTTTCGATCGGCACGGACGGCGAACCGCGGGTGCACAAGATCTGGTGCGCGGTCGATTGCGGCGTGGCCGTCAACCCCGACGTAATCCGCGCGCAGGTGGAGGGCGGCATTGGCTACGCCACCGGCCACATCCTCTATGCCGAGGTGCCGCTCGTCGCCGGACGGCCGACCGTCTCCAACTTCAACGACTATCGCTCGCTCCGCATCATGGAGATGCCCGAAGTGGAGGTCGTCGTGCTGAAATCGACCGAAAACCCCACCGGCGTTGGCGAACCCGGCGTGCCGCCGGCCGGCCCCGCCATTGCCAACGCCCTCGCCCGGCTCGGCCGTGATCGGCCGACCCGCCTGCCGATGGTGCGGCAGGCATGAGGGAACGCCTCGCTTTGCTCGCCGGCGCGCTGCTGTTCGCGCTGAGCCTCGCCGTCGGCCATGCGTCCGCCATGCCAGACACCGCGCCCGCCGGAGCCGGCTTGCGCCCGGTGTCTGCCTTCGCCGCGATCCGCGATCCCAGGGCCCGCTCGATCGCGCTCTTCACCGAGGCCGGCA
>DATGEV010000230.1:0-3151 GCA_035309885.1 Sphingomonas sp. | reverse complement strand
GGCTGTGATGCGCGAGGGCGGCGGCGTCCGCAGCACGCGCCAGCCGTCACCCCGCGGCTCGCGCTCGGCGGCGACGACGGTGTTGAAGAAATAGGGCTGGCCATGGCGGATCGGCACTGCGCCGCTGCCCGGCTCGCGCGTGAACGGGAAGATCTCCGACTGATCGGCCTGGAAGAACAGCCGCACATCGTCGACCGGCCGGCCAAGCGCGGTCGCCAGCCGGCGCGTGATCGCCGGATCGGAGATCATGCCGTCCTCGGCATCGGGTTCGGCATCGACATGGCGAACGATGAGCTTTGCCAGTGACCCCCGCTCAAGCGCCAGACGCTCCGAAATCTCGGTCATCGTGTAGAAATCGGGGCGCGGCGCGGGCAAGTAGATGATCAGCAGGATCGACACCAGCTGCGCCATCACCAGCCCCGCCAGCAACAGCAGCAGCGTCTGCCAGAAGATCGGGAGCGATCGGAAGCGGATCGACACCACCGCCCTCAACTGTCTTCGGGCCGCAGCGCCAGCATATAGCCCTCGTTGCGGATCGTGCGGATCGGGTCGCCCGGCCCCAGCTTCTTGCGCAGCCGGCTGATCGTGACATCGATCGCCCGATCGAACACGTCGGCGTCCGATCCCTTGGCGAGCTCGATCAATGTGTCGCGCGACAACACCCGCTGCGGCCGGTCGAGGAAGGCGGTGAGCACGCGGAACTCGGCATCGGTGAGCGGCGCCGCCGGATAGCCGACCCGGTGGAGCGTGCGCTCGACCAGATCGAGCGACCAGTCGCCGAACCGCCGCGTGGGCGTCGCCCCCGTCGCCGACACCGTCATCGGCTCATCGCTCCGAGAGGTCCGGCGAAGCAGGGCGCGCACGCGGGCGAGCAGCTCGCGCGGGTTGCACGGCTTGGCCAGATAGTCGTCCGCGCCGACTTCGAGTCCGACAATGCGATCGACATCCTCGCCCATCGCCGACAGCATGATCACCGGCGTCGACAGGCGGCCACGCATCCGGCGCAGCACCGACAGCCCGTCCTCGCCCGGCATCATCAGGTCGAGGATCACGCAGTCGAAACGCTGGCGGGCGAGCGCGCTGTCCATGCCCTCGGCATCGGCGGCGGTCTCCACCTCGATATGATGATCGCGCAGGAAGGCGGCGATCAGGTCGCGCAGTTCGGCATCGTCGTCGACCACCAGCAGGCGAGGCGGAGTGAGCTCGTTCATCGCTTCTTCTTATCGGCTTGCGCGCGGCACGCGTCGATATCCTTCTGCGCGGGCGATCGAGGCAACGTGTCGTAGGTCAGAGTGCCCTGCCCGGATGGATCGAGCAACGGGAAGCGCCGCGCCGCGACCTCCGCCAGCTCAGGCCGCGACACGCCGCGGTTGAGGTCGAGGTCAGCCGAGACGACTGGCTCGGGGATGTTGAGCGAGGCATAGATGCCTGCACCATAGGGCGCCTCATAGTCGGCGCGCTGGCGGGCGGCGGCCTTGGCCTCGCGCTTCTGCTTGCCCGTCCGCGGCCGCTTGTCCTGCCCGCGCTGGTAGAGCTTGATCTCGGGTGCGACCTGATTCTCGTAGATCGCCATCTCCTCGGGATCGATCTCGCCCGAGCGATCGCGGTCGAGCGTGGTAAAGAAGCGATCCGAATCCGCAACGAACTCGGCCAGCGTCAGCCGTCCGTCGTGGTCGGCATCAGCCTGCGCGAACCAGGCGCGCATGGGATCAGTCTGACCGTCGGTGCGGAAAGGCTGCCCCATCGGCGCGATATAGACGCGCGCATAGGGCGGCCCGCATCCGGCCGCACCGGTGACGACGATGCCGGGCTGGACAGGTGGAGGCGGCGGAGCGGCGGGCGCCGCATCCTGCAGGGCGGCGAGCAGGGCGAGGATCAGCATCATTCGTGGCGCAGTGCATCGATCGGGTTGAGCGCCGCCGCGCGCCGTGCCGGGAAATAGCCGAACACGATGCCGATCAGCGCCGAGAAGAGGAAGGCGACCAGATTGGTCCAGGGATCGAACAGGAAGGGGATGTGAAGCGCGCTGGCGAGTACGATCGTCGCCACCAGCGCCAGCACCAGCCCGATCAGCCCGCCGAGACAGGACAGCACCACCGCTTCCACCAGGAATTGCAGCATCACCTCGCGCGCAATCGCGCCGATGGCGAGGCGGATGCCGATCTCGCGGGTGCGCTCGGTCACCGAGACGAGCATGATGTTCATGATGCCGATGCCGCCGACCAGCAGCGAGATGCCCGCCACCGCGCCGACGATCGCGGTCAGCACGCGGGTGCTGCTCGACAGTGTGTTGGCGAGCTGGCGGTTGTCGAAGATCATGAAGTCGTCGAGCTTGCCGCCGATGATGTTGCGGCGCTCGCGCAGCAGCGCGGCGATCGATTCTTGCACGTCCTTGCTGTCGTAGCGGGGATCGGCCGCGACGATGATCGCGCGGATATCGCGATTGCCGGTGAAGCGACGCTGCACGACCTTGATCGGCATCAGCACGGTGTCGTCGGCGTCCTGGCCGAAGCCACCCTGCCCGTGCGCGCCGAGCACGCCGATCACCTCGCAGCTGATGCTGCCGAGGCGCAGCCGCGTACCGACCGGCTCGCCCGAGGGATAGAGATTGGTCTTCACCGTGTTGCCGAGCAGGCAGACCGCCTTGCCGGCGGCCTCCTCGGCCGGCGTGAAGCGGCGCCCGTCGACCACCTCCCAGCTCTGCGCGTCGAGATAGTCGTCGGTGGTGCCGTTGACCGTGGTCGACCAGTTGGCAGCGTTGCGCACGGCCGTCGCCTGCGCCTGGGCCTGCGGTGCGACCGCGGTGACGCCCGCCACCTGATCGCGGATCGCGGCGAGATCCTCGGTTTTGAACGGCTGCGGCTGCTCGCCGCCGCCGCCGCGCCCGAAGCCCTGCCCCGGCAGCACGGTCAGCGCATTGGCGCCGAGGCTGGAGATCTGGTCATGCACCGACTGGGTCGCGCCCTTGCCCAGCGTCACCATCGTCACCACCGCGAACACGCCGATGACGATGCCGAGCACCGTCAGGAAGGAGCGCAGCAGATGGCGCCGGATCGCGCGGAAGGCGAGCAGCAGCGTCGTCCCCAGCAGCCGGGCGGAGGAGGCATGGCCGGGCGGCGGCGGGGCTTCGGGCTCGCTCATGCGGCCGCCC
>DATGEV010000229.1:0-2925 GCA_035309885.1 Sphingomonas sp. | reverse complement strand
ACCCGGTCGCTCACCCCATAGGTCGGCAGCTGCGCCATGATCAGCCGCGAGCCGAAATAGGGGCAGGAGAGATCGTCCCAGCCGTGCACGATCGTCACCGCCATCTTGGGATCGATCGCAATCGCCTTGCGCAGCTCGGTGACCGGGCTGTCGCTGTTATCGCGATCCCATTTGTTGTTCACGTCATAAGACAGCGCATTGTAGCGCGCATCGACCTTCCAGCCGACCTGGTTGGTGACGAAATCGACCATTGCCGAGGTGGTCGGCGCGATCAGCGTCTGGAGAAGCGGATCGTTATAGTCGGGCCGCGCCTTGGCCGGAAAGGGATCATAGGCGGTGACGTTGGAATCATAGACCGAGCCGACCTTGCCCTCGGCGCGATGGATTTCACGCAGATAGGTGGCGATGTCGACGCGCCCATTCATGCGGCGCACCAGTGTCGGATCAAGGCCGGTCAGCTCGGCGACATGCGCCGAGAGGCGATCGGTCGCCGCCTTGTCCTGCGCGCCGGCGAACAGATCCTGCGCATATTCGGTGCGGATATACTGCTCGACCGGCGCCATGGTGGCGTCGTTGAGCGGCTTGCCCTCGCGCTCGAAATGGCCCGCCGCCATCGCCGGCAGGTTGATCATCCACGGCAGCGGCGACAGCGCGTCGTCCTCGCCGATCGCCGGCGGATCGAGATAGGGCGACACCATCGTCATGCCCGAGATGCCGACGCCAAGCTGCGTCTGCAGATAATAGGCCAGACGCGGCACGCGGTAGCCGCCATAGCTCTCGCCGACGAGATATTTCCGGCTGGTCATTCGGTCGTTCTGGAGCAGCCAGTCGTACACGACCCCGCTCAGATAATGGATGTCCGCCTCGGCGGTGAAGAAGGCCTTCTTGCTCTGCTCCTCGTCGACGCGGGTGCGCGAGAAGCCGGTGCCGATCGGATCGATGAAAACCAGATCGGTGAAGTCGAGCCAGCTGTTCTGGTTGTCGTGCAGGACGGCGGGATCGGACGGGCTGTCTCCGGCGCGTCCGAACGCTACCTTCTTCGGGCCGATCGCGCCAAGGTTCAGATAGACCGACGCCGCCCCGGGCCCGCCGTTGAAGGCGAAGGTGACCGGCCGCGCCGCGCCGCGCCCCGGGACCGTGTAGGCGGTGTAAACCACCTCGCCGATCGTCTTGCCCTTGTCGTCCTTGACCGCGATCGAGCCGACCGTTGCGACATAATCGACCCGCTTGCCGCCGATCACCGCGCTCTGCTTGACCGACTTGGCGGCAGGGAAGGGGGTGAGGTCGGTATCGGGCTTCGCCGCATCCTTCGCACCCTCCTTGGTCTCGGGCTTGGCGGGCTTGTCGGCGGCGAGCGCCGGCGAGCCCAGCGCCACGAGGAGGGAGACGCAGGAAGCAAGCGAAACGATGCGCATGAAGAAAGCCCCTTGATCGACGGCACTTGAGCTGTGCCTGTCAGCGGGCGCGTTAGACCATGCAAGCCCGGGTGTCGCAACCCGGGGGCCTTCGGCCTGTCGATGATCTTGGAAAACTGGAGCGGGCGAAGGGATTCGAACCCTCGACCCCAACCTTGGCAAGGTTGTGCTCTACCCCTGAGCTACGCCCGCTCTGGCGTCCGTCGGGGGTGCACCCCGCCGGTGGAGGGGGCCACTAGCATCGGCCTTGCGGGGGGGCAACCCGATTCGGACAAGTTTTTTACAGGGCGGCCTCGCGACAGCTGCCGGGGCTTGGCAGTCGGGGGCTTGCGCCCACATAAGGCGCAAGGATCAAGAGGAGTGCATAGCGTGGCGACCCTGGGGATGAGTGCGGCGGATCGCGAAGCGGTGGAGGTGTTCCGTCGCGACGTGGTCGAGCCGTCGATGACGCAGCTCGTCATCGTCGATTTCTGGGCGGAGTGGTGCGGCCCCTGCAAGCAGCTCGGCCCGGTGATCGAGAAAGTCGCCAAGGATTATGCCGCGCGCGGGGTGAAGCTGGTCAAGATCGACGTCGACAAAGACAAGTTCATCGCTGCCCAGTTCCGCATCCAGTCGATCCCGACCGTCTATGCGCTGTTCCAGGGCCAGCCGGTCGCCGATCTGACCAATGCGCGCACCGAATCACAGCTGTCGCGCATGCTCGACCAGTTGCTCGCGCAGCTGCCGGTGCAGGCGGGGGACGCCGATCCCGCCACCGCCGACGTCGAGCAGTTCGTGGCGATGGCGCAGGCGGTGCTTGCCGAGGGTGACGCCGAGCGCGCGCTCTCGATCTTCGAGCAAGTCGCCGAGATGGCTCCCGATAACCTGACCGTCATCGCTGGCCGCGCACAGGCGCTGCTCCAGCTCGGCCGGGTCGGCGAGGCCGAGGACGCGATCGCCGCGGTTCCTGCCGACAAGGCCAAGGACGCTGCCTTTACACAGGTCCGCGCCGCGATCGCGCTCGCCAAGGACGCTTCTCCAGTGGCAGACTTGGCCGCGCTCGCCCGCCAGGTGGAGACTACCCCGGATGATCTCGACAAGCGCTACGAGCTGGCCGGCGGCCTGATGGCGATCGGCGATCGCGACGGCGCCGCCGACCAGCTGCTCGCCAGCATCGCGCAGGACCGCACCTGGAATGATGGCGCTGCACGCGACCGACTGCTCAAGCTGTTCGCCGCGGTGGGCCTCGAGGATCCGTGGGTCAGCGCCCAGCGTCGCCGCCTCTCCTCGATCCTGTTCACCTGAGCCGCGTCGTGGCGCGCCTCTCCATCTTTCCGTTGGCGGGTGCGCTCCTCTTCCCCCGCGCGCTGCTGCCGCTCCATATCTTCGAGCCGCGCTACCGTGCACTGGTCAGCGACGCGATGGCGCGTGATCGACAGATCGGCATGATCCAGCCGCGCGATTCCGATCGCCGCCACCCATCCCTGTTCGATATCGGCTGCATCGGCCGGATCGCCGATGTCGAGGCGCT
>DATGEV010000228.1:0-3773 GCA_035309885.1 Sphingomonas sp. | reverse complement strand
GGGCGCGACCGCATGAGCGCTGCGATCATCGACGGCAAGGCGTTCGCGGCCAGCCTGCGCGAGAAGGTTGCGGGCTTCGTCCCCGCCTTCGAGGCGGCGGCAGGCCGCAAGCCCGGCCTTGCCGTGGTGATCGTCGGCGAGGATCCAGCGAGCCAGGTCTATGTCCGCTCCAAGGGCAAGGCGACCGAGACCGCCGGCATGGCGAGCTTCACCCACACGCTCCCCGCCGAGACGAGCGAGGGGGATCTGCTCGCGCTAGTCCGCCAGCTCAACGCCGATGGCGCGGTGGACGGCATCCTCGTCCAGCTGCCGCTGCCCAAGCATATCAATGAGAGCCGCGTCATCGCGACGATCGATCCGGACAAGGATGTGGACGGCTTCCACGTCGTCAATGTCGGCCGTCTGGCGACGGGGCTGCACGGCTTCGTACCCTGCACGCCGCTGGGCTGCCTGCTGCTGCTGGAGGATCGTCTCGGTGACCTGTCGGGCCTCAACGCGGTGGTGATCGGCCGCTCCAACATCGTCGGCAAGCCGATGGCGCAATTGCTGATCGCCAAGAGCTGCACCGTCACCGTGGCGCATTCGCGCACCCGCGACCTGCCCGCGCTGTGCCGCACCGCCGACATCCTGGTCGCCGCGGTCGGCCGGCCCGAGATGGTGAAGGGCGACTGGATCAAGCCCGGCGCCACCGTGATCGATGTGGGCATCAACCGCGTCGACAATGGCGAGGGCGGTACTCGTCTGGTCGGCGATGTCGATTTTGCCGAGGCGGTCGAGGTGGCGGGCGCGATCACGCCGGTGCCGGGCGGCGTCGGCCCGATGACGATCGCCGTGCTGCTGCGCAATACGCTGGTGTCGGCCTATCGCCGCACGGGAATCACGCTCGAGAAGGGATCGATCTGAGGTGATCGTCGCGCTGGCCCTGCTCGCCGCGACGGTGGCGGGCCAGACCGCCGCCGACGCTGAACGCCAATTCGCCGCCGAGGCGCAGGCGATCGGGCAATGGCCGGCCTTCCGCGCCTTCGCGGCGCCGGACGCGATCCTCTACGCTCCCGGCCGGGTTCGCGCGCAGGACGTGCTGGCGCGCGCCGCCGCACCGGCTGCCACCTTGTCGTGGCGGCCAGCGCGGACGATTACGTCGTGCGACGGCACGCTCGCTTACTCCACTGGCCCCTGGTCTCGCAGCGACCGCAAGGCGGGCAGCTTCAGCACCGTCTGGCGGCATGGCGCGGACGGCTGGAAGTGGCTCTACGACGACGGACATGATGGCGGCCCGATGACGGCGGCTTCGGCGTCGGTGGTCGAGGAGCAGGCCGCCTGCCCCGGGCCGATCGGCGCGGTCGGCGACATGCATGAAACGCTGCCCGATGCCGCAATCCCGGTCGCGACGCTGACGGGTGGTGCGCGCGCCGGCCTGGTCGCGCTGGCGGACGGCCCGCTTCCGCTGACGCTCCGTCTCGGCGCGCCAGAAGGCGAGGGCGCCTCGGCCGACCGGACGCTTCGCTGGCGGATCAATCCGGTGCGCGGCGCGTCGGTGGGGGCGCATCTGCTCCGCGTCTGGGCGTGGGATGGGCGGCGCTATCGCCTCGCGGTATTCGATGTGACGGGGGCTCGCCAGTGATCGCTTTGTTCGTTTCGGCCTTCATCACCTTCTTCGTGGTGATCGATCCGCCCGGCTGCGCGCCGATCTTCGCGGGCTTCACGCGCGGCACCGACACAGCGCATCGCGCCGCAATGGCAGTGCGCTCCACCCTCGTTGCGACGGCGATCCTGCTGGTGTTCGCGCTGCTCGGCGAGCCGCTGCTCAAGACGCTCGGCATCAGCCTCGACGCCTTCCGGATCGCCGGCGGCATCATGCTGTTCCTGATCGCGCTCGAGATGGTGTTCGAGAAGCACCAACAGCGCCGCGAGGAGCACGCGCACGAGATCGAGCTCCACCCCGAACAATATGAGGACATCTCGATCTTCCCGATGGCGATGCCGTTGATCGCCGGACCGGGATCGATCGCATCGGTGATGCTGATGATGCAGCGCAGCCATGGCGTGATGGCGCATCTCGTCGTGCTGGCCGCGCTGGCGGCGGTGCTGTCGTTGATGCTGGTGGCGCTGCTCGCCGCCGGGCCGCTGATGCGCTTCCTCGGCTACAAAGTGGAGGCGGCGATCACCCGCCTCCTCGGCGTGCTGCTGGCGGCTCTCGCCGCGCAGTTCGTGGTCGACGGAATCCGCGCCTCGTTCGGCTGAGAGATCGTTTGAGAAATCCGGTACCGCACCTGGAAAGCGCTCTTTCGCGCTTTCTCAAATGGTCTCTAAGGCTTCAGTCGATCACCTTGAACAGCTGATAGGGCGAGTTGGCCGGCAGCGGCATGCGCGTCAGCCATGTCGGCACGAAGCCGTGCGAAAGCTTGGCGTAGAAGCCGCCCGGGGCCTCCGCCTCATAGATCGTCGTCTCGGACATATGCGGGCAGATCAGCACATAGTCGGCATGATGGCCGGTGATAATGGCGTGCGCCTGATCGGGCGTGCCGCGGAAGGCATGCTCGGTATCGAGGATCGCCTGCCAGTTGCGGTGATAGGGCCCGGCGACGGCGCGATGGTGGGTCAGCGTGATGAAGCGCGGGCCATTGTCGATCAGCGTGAAGAAGGTCGCCGGCGGCAGCTTGGCGATCGGTGCGATCGCCGGGATGGTTGGGCAGCGCCGGTTGGCGAGCTTCACAAGATCGGGTTTGGGCTTGGCGCCGGGGATGGTCGCGGCCGGGCGGGGGAGCGGCTTGCGACCGGTGGTGATCGCCCAGACATCGGCAACCTTGAGGTTGGCGAAGCGCGCCGGCAGCTCTTGGAAGCCCAGCGTCAATGCCAGCCCGGAGGCGAACAGGAAGGCGAGCGCCGGCCCCGCGACGCGGATCGCGGACCAGCGACTGGCCATCCACCGGTCGAAGCCGCGCTTGGTGAGATAGGCGGCGCCCGGCACGGCGAGCATCTGTGCGCTCGGGCCGGTGCGAATCTGCCAGAACAGCAGCACGGTCGCGAACAGCGCGAACAGCGTCACCGGCGCCCAAGTCGCCGCCTCGCGGGTGCCACGCAGCCGCCAGATCGCCAGAATCCCGCCGATCGTGCCGATGAAGGGCAGCGCCGCCATCGGCACCAGCGTCGACAGCGGATGGAGATAGAGCGGCCGTGCCTCGCTGACATGGCTGAGCCACAGGGCTTCCACCTCGGGTGGGATGCCCTCCAGCCGATGGCCGAAGCATTGCGGGAAGGCACCGGCATAGAGCGCGCCGGACAACGCGCCGGCCACCAGCACCAGCCCGAACCGCGCCGCGCGCTGCGGGGCGGGCACGAAGGAGATCGCGACCAGCAGCAGCGACGCCGCGGCAACCGTGCTCAGCCACACGGGCGACAGCGCATCGCAGACCGGATGCCAATTGTCGTTCGAGGCGAAGACCAGGAAGCAGAGCGTCGTCGCCACCGCCATCGTCGCGCCATAGTTGCGCATGCGCGCGGTCTCGCGCGCATCCCATGCCCAATGCAGCGCCAGCGCGGCGCCGGCGAAGGCGATATAGGGCAGCATTTCCAGCCCGATCGCCAGCGACAGCGCGGAGGAGAGCGCGATCATCACCCCCGATCGGCGCATGCTGGGCTCGGTCAGCCCGGCGACCGTCATCATCAGGAAGGCGAGCTGCCAGCCATGATGATCGATGCGCAGCGGTGTCCACATCCCCATCGCGTCGCCCGCACACAGCAGGATCGCGAGCGCCAGCGGATAGCTGCCGGGC
>DATGEV010000227.1:0-4958 GCA_035309885.1 Sphingomonas sp. | reverse complement strand
CCGTCCATCACATCGACATGGATCCAGTCGGCGCCGGCCGCGTCGATCGCGCGCACCTCCTCGCCCAGCCGCGCGAAGTCGGCAGAAAGGATCGAGGGCGAGATGCGGACGGGCTTGACCATCCCCAATGCGACTAGCCGCAAGCGAGGCTCTGCTTCAAGCCCCGCGCGTGCTTAACTCCTTCGGAATCGCGCGACGAAGAAGCCGTCGCAGCCCCCCGCCTCGACCAGCGCCCCCGGAGCCACGCGTACGAAACCCTCGGCGGTCGGGGCCAGCCCGTGCGGAAGCTCCTCCGCTCGGACCGGATCAATCGTGCAACCGGGCCGATCGGCGAAGGTGCGGGCCACCGCCTCGCCCTCCTGCGGTTCGAGCGAGCAGACGGCATAAACGAGCCGGCCGCCAGGCTTCACCCACTCCGCCGCACGCGCCAGCATCGCACCCTGCGTCGCCGCCAGCTCGGCGATGGCCGGCGCGCGGACGCGGTGCAGCACGTCGGGATGACGGCGGTAGATCCCCGTCGCCGAACAGGGTGCGTCGAGCAGCACCGCGTCCACCGGGGCGGGAGGGCGCCAGCGCATCACGTCCGCCTCGATCGTCTCGGCAGCCAAGCCCGTACGCTCCAGATTTTCGGAAAGTCGTGCGAGACGATGCCCCGCCATCTCGACGGCGGTCACGCGCCACCCCGCGGCGGCGAGCTGGAGCGTCTTGCCCCCCGGCGCAGCGCAGAGATCGAACACCGCTCCGTCGCCTTCCGGCTCGCCGAGCAGGCGGGCGGGCAGCGAGGCCGACAGATCCTGCACCCACCACGCACCTTCCGCATAACCCGGCAGCGCCATCACCTCGGCATCGGCATCGAGCCGGAGATGGCCCGGCGCGAGGCTGGTCGCACCCATTTGCTCGGCCCATGTCGAAGTCGTCGCCGGATCGGCGAGCGTGAGGTCGAGCGGCGGACGCCCGATCAGGCCGGTGCGCGCCGACTCGGTGGCATCCTCTCCCCAAGCAGCGGTCCAGCGCATCGCCACCGGATCGGGCAGAGCGGGCAGTTCCGGGAGCACCGCCTCGCCACGCATCAGCGTCCCGAACACGCCGTGGACGAGCCGACGCGGGCCGCCGTCGACCAGCGGCAGCGCGGTCGCGATCGCGGCGTGGGGCGGCGTGCCGAGCAGCAACACCTGCACCAGCGCGATACGCAGCGCGAAACGCGCCTTGGCATCGTCGGGCAGGGGCTTGGCGGTGGCGGAATCGATCAGCGCGTCAAGATCGGGCAGGCGACGCAACACCTCGGACGCAATCGCGCGGGCAAGGCCCCGATCCTCGGCCTTGGGCAGGCCACCGACCGCGCCCAGCGCGGCCTCGAGCGGCAATCCGCGCCTTAGCACCGCATCGAGCAGCTTGAGCGCGGCGCGGCGGGCCGGCGTGCCGGTGGGTTCGGGCGAGGGGGCCGGGGAATGGGGACGCTTCATGACTTGCCAATCAGGAGGAGGGGGCCGATCTGGGGCGCGGAGACCGATGATGACCGAACGCACGCCCGGAACACGCCCCGCCCATCTAAAACCGCCCGCCCATCTCTCGCCGAGCCCACCGGTGCCGGCGCCCAAGGCCGCCGAAGATAAGCGAGATGCTCTCGACCCGACGCGCTACGGCGACTGGGAGCGCAAGGGAATCGCGGTCGACTTCTGAGCATCAGCGCGCCTCGGCCGACAGCGGGCGCGCCAGCAGCCGATCGACCACCGCCGCAACATCGGCCGCGCCCGCGAGCAGATCGCGCACCGCCTCGGTGATCGGCATCTCGACACCCACCGCGCGCGCCGCTTCGGCGAGGACGGGTGCTGTGGCAGCTCCCTCGGCGACGGTGCGGCGATGCGACAGCAGCGCGTCGGCGCTCTCGCCCCGGCCGAGGCCCAGCCCCAGGCTGTAGTTGCGCGAGCGGGTCGACGAGCAGGTCAACACCAGATCGCCCAGCCCCGACAGGCCAGCCAGCGTTTCCGCCCGCGCGCCGCGCGCCTGGCCGAAGCGGCTCATCTCGGCGAAGCCCCGCGCGATCAGCGCCGCGGCGGCATTCTGGCCGAGGCCGCGCCCCGCCACCACACCGCAGGCGATCGCCAGCACATTCTTGACCGCGCCGCCGATCTCGGCCCCCAGCACGTCATCGGAGCGATAGGGCCGGAAGCCCGGCCGCGCGAGCCGTAGCGCCAGAGTCTTGCCCAACACCTCATTGCCACAGGCGAGCGTCACTGCGGTCGGAAGCCCAGCGGCCACTTCATGCGCGAAGGTGGGGCCCGACAGCACCGCGATCGGTGCGTGCGGCCGAAGCTCGGCCGCCACTTCGGACATCAGCAGTTGCGTGCCCGCCTCGATCCCCTTGGAACAGAGGATCAGCGGCTGGTCCGTCACCGGCAGTGCCGCCATCACTGCGCGCATGTGCTGGGCAGGCGTGACGAGCAGCAGCGCGGCGCAATCGGCAAGCGCCGCCGCATCCGTCGTCGCGTGGATGGTGGACGACAGCGCGGCGTCGGGCAGATAGGCTGGGTTGGCGTGGGTCGCATTGATCGCCTCGACCACCTCGGCCGATCGCGCCCAGAGCATCGCCGGGCCGTTCGCCGCCGCGACCTGCGCCAGCGCCGTGCCCCAGGCGCCCCCGCCGACGATCCCGAGCTTCATGCCTTCACCCCCGCACCGCGCACCTTCTCGGCCTCCGGATCGAGCGGCCAGCGCGCGCGCGCCGGCGTGTCGAGCGGATCGCCAACACCCTCGCGGAAACGCTCGGCGCCCGCCCAGGCGATCATCGCTGCATTGTCTGTGCACAGCCACTGCGGCGGCGCCGCGAAGGCGAGGCTATGGTCTGCGGCAAGCCCTTCAAGAGCGGCGCGCACCGCCTTGTTGGCTGCGACACCGCCCGCCACCACCAGCGCGGTCGCGCCCTCGGCCTGCGCCACGGCGCGGCGGGTGCGATCCAGCAGGCAGTCGACCACCGCCTGCTGGAACGAGGCGGCGATGTCCTCGGCGCGATAGAGCCCCGAGTCTCGCGCCCGCAGCACCGCGCTCTTGAGACCGGCGAAGGAGAAATGCGGCTCGGGCGAACCGACCAGTGGACGCGGCAGCGGCACCGCCTTGGCGTCACCCTGTTCGGCCGCGCGCTCCACCGCCGGACCTCCGGGAAAGCCGAGGCCGAGCAGCTTGGCGGTCTTGTCGAAGGCCTCGCCGGCCGCATCGTCGATCGTCGTTGCGAGCCGGCGGTAACCGCCCACCCCCTCGACGAACAGCAACTGGCAATGGCCGCCCGAGACAAGCAGCAGCAGATAGGGAAATTGCAGCGACGGATCGGCCAATCGCGGCGAAAGCGCATGGCCTTCCAGATGGTTGATCGCCACCAGTGGCTTGCCCGCCGACAGCGCGATGCCCTTGGCCATCAGCAGCCCCACCATGACGCCACCGATCAGCCCCGGCCCGGCGGTGGCGGCGATCGCATCGACATCGGCGAGGGTCTTGCCCGCATCCTTGAGCGCGGCCTCGATCAGCGGGCCCAGTGCCTCGACATGCGCGCGCGCCGCGATCTCGGGCACGACGCCGCCGAACGGGCGGTGCGCTTCTTCCTGCCCCGCGAGGCGGTGCGCGAAAATGGTCCGGTCGCCATCGACGAGCGCAGCGGCGGTTTCGTCGCAGGAGGATTCGAGTCCGAGGATCAGGGGCATGGCGGCGCTTCCCTGCACCGCTTCGGCCCTTTAGAGCAACTGTCGATGACTCAGGCCCCCTTTCCCTTGCGCCTCGGCACGCGCGGATCGCCCCTTGCTCTGGTGCAGGCGCACATGGTCGCCGCCGCGCTCCGTATCGCGCATGGTTGGGCCGAGGACGCGGTGACGATCGTCACGGTCAAGACCACCGGCGACCGCGTGCAGGACCGCCCGCTCGCAGAAATCGGCGGGAAGGCGCTGTGGACCAAGGAGCTCGACCGGGCGCTGCTCGACAGCGAGATCGACTTCGCGGTCCATTCGATGAAGGATGTCGAGACGATCCGCCCGGCGGCGATCCACATCGCGGCGATGCTGCCCCGCGCCGACGTGCGCGACAAGATCGTCGGGGCGGAAAGCGTTGCCGCGCTGCCCCAGGGCGCGCGGGTGGGCACCTCCTCGCCACGCCGCGCCGCGCAGCTCCGCCATCTGCGCCCGGATCTGTTGATCGTGCCCTTCCGGGGCAATGTCGACACGCGGCTGCGCAAGCTGGCCGAGGGCGAGGCCGATGCCACGCTGCTAGCCGCCGCCGGGCTCGATCGTCTCGACCGTCCCGATGTCGGCCATGCCGTGCCGATTGAAACCATGCTGCCCGCCCCCGCGCAAGGCGCGGTAGGGATCGAGGCGCGCGCCGACGACGAAGCGACTCTGGCCCTGCTCCGCGCCATCGACCATGCCGACACCCACGCCTGCGTGTTGGCCGAGCGCGCCTTCCTTGCTGCGCTGGGCGCGGACTGCCACTCGCCGGTCGGCGCGCTGGCCGTCCGCGAGGGCCCGGCGATCGCGATCCGCGCCGAGCTGCTCAGCGAGGATGGTCGCCATCATGTCTCCAGCGCGATCCGCATCGCCGCTGATACGCCGGCCGAAGCCGGCGGGCTGGCGGACCAGCTCCTGACGCAGGCACCAGCCGCGATTGCCGGGCTGTTCGCCGGGCGATGACGCGACCGCTGCTCGTGCTTCGACCCGAGCCCGGCGCTTCCGCGACCGTAGCTGCGGCGCACGCTCTGGGTCTGGAGGCGATCGCAGTCCCTCTCTTCACGGTTCGTCCAGTCGACTGGATTATACCCGAGCGCACGCCCGAGGCAGTGCTGATGACCAGCGCCAACGCCGCGCGGATGGCGGGGGCGGCGCTGCATTCACTCGCCCCATTGCCGCTCTACGCGGTGGGCGCAGCGACCGCGGCCGCCGCACGCGATGCCGGCTTCACGCGGATCGTCGCCGGCGAGGGCG
>DATGEV010000226.1:0-3726 GCA_035309885.1 Sphingomonas sp. | reverse complement strand
ATCGATCAAAACAGGTGAATCGCCAGACACTTGCACGGCGGTCTGGATGTAGTTTTCCAGCTGTTCCTGCGTGTCGACGATCTCCATCGCGCGGCCGCCCAGCACGTAAGACGGGCGCATCAACACGGGGTAGCCGATGCGATCGGCGACCGCGATCGCCTCCTCGCGGCTGCGCGCGATGCCGTTGCGCGGCTGCTTCAGGCCCAGACGTTCGACCAGCGCGGCGAAGCGCTCGCGATCTTCCGCAAGGTCGATCGCGTCGGGCGAGGTGCCGAGGATCGGGATGCCGGCCTTCTCCAGCTCGGCGGCGAGCTTGAGCGGGGTCTGGCCGCCGAACTGCACGATCACGCCGACCAGCGTGCCGTTGGACTGCTCGACATGCAGGATCTCCAGCACGTCTTCGGCGGTCAGCGGCTCGAAATAGAGGCGGTCGGACGTATCATAGTCGGTGCTCACCGTCTCCGGGTTGCAGTTGATCATGATCGTCTCATAGCCCGCGTCGGCGAGCGCGAAGCAGGCGTGGCAGCAGCAATAGTCGAATTCGATGCCCTGCCCGATCCGGTTCGGGCCGCCGCCGAGGATCACGATCTTCTTCCGATCGGAGGGCATCGCCTCATTCTCGGGCTCGCCGAAGGCCGGGGCCTCGTAGGTCGAGTACATGTAGGGCGTCTTGGCCTCGAACTCGGCCGCGCAGGTATCGATGCGCTTGAACACCGGACGCACGCCGAGCTTGTGGCGGAGCGAGCGCACCTCTTCCTCGGTGATGCCGCCGGTCATCGCCTTCAGCGTGTCGTGGATGAGGCCCGAGCCGCGCGCGATCGCACGCTCCATGCCCGGCCGCAGATTGGCGGACTCGAGTGCCAGCCACGCGAGGCGACGGTCGGAAAAACCCATCGCCTTGAGGCGGCGCAGCCCGGCAGCGTCCTGCGGCAGGCCGTTGGTGTGCACCTCTTCCTCGGCGTCGACGATCTCGCGCAGGCGCTCCAGGAACCAGGGGTCATATTTGGCGATGACGTGGATCTCGTCCACGGTCAGGCCTTCCCGAAGTGCTTGCGCGGCGTAGAGCAGCCGATCGGGCGTCGGGCGGGCCAGCGCCTGCTCGATCTCGGAGCGCGGACGGCCGGCAAGCTCCTGCACCGGGTTGAAGCCGGTAAGGCCCGTCTCCAGTCCGCGCAGCGCCTTCTGCAGGGATTCGTGGATGTTACGGCCGATCGCCATCACCTCGCCGACCGACTTCATGGCGGTGGTGAGCGTGTCGTCGGAGCCCTTGAACTTCTCGAAGGCGAAGCGCGGGATCTTGGTGACGACGTAATCGATGGTCGGCTCGAACGAGGCCGGCGTGGCGCCGGTGATGTCGTTCATGATCTCGTCGAGCGTGTAGCCGACCGCCAGCTTGGCGGCGACCTTGGCGATCGGGAAGCCGGTCGCCTTCGACGCCAGCGCCGAGGAGCGCGACACGCGCGGGTTCATCTCGATCACGATCAGGCGGCCATCCTTCGGATTGACCGCGAACTGTACGTTCGAACCGCCTGTTTCCACGCCGATTTCACGCAGCACCGCGATGCTCGCGTTGCGCATGATCTGATATTCCTTGTCGGTCAGCGTCAGCGCTGGCGCGACGGTGATGGAGTCGCCCGTGTGGACGCCCATCGGATCGACATTCTCGATCGAGCAGATGATGATGCAGTTGTCGTTCTTATCGCGAACGACCTCCATCTCATATTCCTTCCAGCCGAGCAGCGACTCCTCGATCAGCACCTCGGTTGTGGGAGAGGCATCGAGCCCGGTGGCCGCGATGTGGAGGAATTCCTCCTTGTTGTAGGCGACGCCGCCGCCAGTGCCGCCCAGTGTGAAGGAGGGGCGGATGATCGCCGGCAGGCCGACATGCTCAAGCGCGGCCAGCGCCTCCTCGATCGAGTGCGCCACGCCCGAGCGCGCGCTCTCCAGACCGATCTTGTCCATCGCGGCGCGGAACTTCTGGCGGTCCTCAGCCTTGTCGATCGCCTCGGCATCGGCGCCGATCATCTTGACGCCGTATTTTTCCAATGTGCCGTCGTTGAACAGCGCCAGCGCGGTGTTGAGCGCGGTCTGCCCGCCCATTGTCGGCAGCACCGCGTCGGGGCGCTCCTTCTCGATGATCTTGGCGACGATCTCGGGCGTGATCGGCTCGACATAGGTGGCGTCGGCGAACTCGGGATCGGTCATGATCGTGGCCGGGTTCGAATTCACCAGAACGATGCGATATCCCTCTTCCTTGAGGGCCTTGATCGCCTGCGTTCCCGAATAGTCAAACTCGCACGCCTGGCCGATGACGATCGGACCCGCGCCGATGACGAGGATCGAGGAGATGTCGGTGCGCTTGGGCATCAGTTATTCGCTCCGGTAGTCGCCATGCAGCCCCAGCCGTCATACTCGACGCCGGAATAGGTCGCTTCGAT
Source organism: Sphingomonas sp. (assembly GCA_035309885.1). Lineage (GTDB taxonomy): Bacteria > Pseudomonadota > Alphaproteobacteria > Sphingomonadales > Sphingomonadaceae > Solisphingomonas. Next base: position 1,288 of record DATGEV010000226.1, on the reverse strand, counting down.
TTCAAGGCATTTGCGCGTCAGCGCTTTGATCACGTCAGGCTCGATCGTCTGGATCACATCGAGATCGAGGCGCCACTGCCCCTCCTCGTCGGCATCCTCATCGGGCACGAGCTGGGCGAATTCGAAGCCCAGATCCTCGGCCGCCTCGGCCAGAGGCTCCAGCGCCTCTTCCCGGCCGATGAAGCTGACATCGACCGCGCGCTCCAGCGAGGCGATATCGCCATTCGCAGCAAGCTGGGCGAGAAGCTCGCGATCCTGCTCCCACTCCTGCTCGAACCGTGCCTCGTCGATCGAGGGGGCGCTCACGCTTTCTTCTCCAGCGCAGCCACGAATTGTTCGAACAGATAGTGGCTGTCCTGCGGGCCGGGGCTGGCCTCGGGGTGGTACTGGACCGAGAAGGCCGGCTTGTCGGTGAGGCGCAGGCCCGCGAGGCTGCCGTCGAACAGCGAGACGTGTGTCGCCTCGGCATTGGCGGGCAGCGTGTCCGCATCGACCGCGAAGCCGTGGTTCATCGAGGTGATCTCGACGCGACCGTCGTCCGAACGCTTGACCGGATGGTTCGCGCCGCGATGACCCTGATGCATCTTATATGTCTTCGCGCCCACCGCGAGGCCGAGCATCTGGTGGCCAAGGCAGATGCCGAACAGCGGCTTGCCGACCTCCAGCAGCTTCTGGATCACCGGCACCGCATATTCGCCGGTCGCGGCGGGATCGCCCGGGCCGTTGGAAAGGAACACGCCGTCGGGCTCGTGACGCATCACGTCCTCGAAGCTGGCGGCCGCCGGCACCACCGTCACGCGCGCACCGGCGGCGACGAGGTTACGCAGGATATTGCGCTTGAGGCCATAATCGATCGCGACGACATGCGGCCCTTCCGGGTTCGCGGCGTGCGTGGCGTAACCCTCGGCAAGCGTCCAGAGGCCGTCTTCCCAGGTGTAGCTCTGCAGCGCGGAGACGTCCTTGGCGAGGTCCATGCCCTCCAGCCCCGGCCAAGCCTTCGCCTCAGCGATCAGCGCGGGAATGTCGAACTTGCCGTCCGGATTATGCGCGATCACGCCGTTGGGAGCTCCGTTGACGCGGATCGAGCGGGTCAGCGCGCGGGTGTCGATCCCGGAAAGGCCGATCCGGCCGTTCGAGCGCATCCAGTCGTCGAAGCGCTGGGCGGAGCGGAAATTGGATGGCGCGGTCACATCCTCGCGGACGATGCAGCCGAGCGCATGGGCGTTGGTCGCCTCGACGTCCTCGGCATTCGCGCCGACATTGCCGATGTGCGGGAAGGTGAAGGTGA
>DATGEV010000225.1:0-6830 GCA_035309885.1 Sphingomonas sp. | reverse complement strand
TCCTCGACCCGGTCCTTGATCTCGCTGCGCGAGAGCTGCTCGTGCATGTGCAGGCCGAAGGCGACGTTGTCGAAGATCGACATCGGGAAGGGCGTCGGCTTCTGGAACACCATGCCGACCCGCGCGCGCAGCTTCGACATGTCGGTCGAGCCCGACTTCACATCGCCGGCGGCATCGTCGCCATCGCGCTCGCGCAAGCGGCCGACCGCACCGCGATCGGAGAGTATGTCCTCGCCGTCGAGCATGATGCGACCGGTCGCATACTGGCCCGGATACAGATCGTAGATCCGGTTCAGCGCACGCAGCAGGGTCGACTTGCCGCAGCCCGAAGGCCCGATCAACGCGGTAATCTTGTTGCGCTCGATCGGCAGGTCGACGCCGAACAGCGACTGGGTCTTGCCGTAGAAGAAGTCGAGCTTGCGCGCCTCCAGCACCAGCTTGTCGGCGGGCGGTACCGTCATGATCGGCGCGTCATACGTGGCGGCAGCGATCGTCGCGGCGGTGGTGGCGGTCTCATTCATGAGCGATGAGTCTCCCGGGCAACGAACCGCCCGATGGTGTTGACGGCGAGCACGGCCACAGCGATCAGCAGCGCGCCCACCCAGGCGAGGCGCCGCCAGTCATCATAGGCCGACAGGGCGAATTGGAAAATGGTGGTCGGAAGGCTGGCCATCGGCTGGGTCAGGTTCGCGTTGAAGAACTGGTTGCCGAGCGACGTGAAGAGCAGCGGCGCGGTCTCACCCGAGATGCGGGCGAAGCCGAGCAGCGCGCCGGTCAGCAGGCCGGCGCCCGCCGCCTTCCAGATGATCGAGCGGATCACGAAGCCGCGGCCGGCGCCCAGCGCCATGCCCGCCTCGCGCAGCGTATTGGGCTGGAGCGTGAGCATGTCCTCGGTCGTGCGCGTGACGATCGGAGCCGCGAGCAGCGCCAGCGCCACCGCGCCGGCATAGCCCGAGAAGCCGTGGAAGGGCTTCACCAGCAGCTCATAGACGAACAGGCCGACCAGGATCGACGGCGCCGAAAGCAGCACGTCGTTGAGGAAGCGCACGGCATGGCCATAAGGCGTCTGCCCGCCATATTCGGCCAGCCAGGTGCCGGCGAGGATGCCGACCACGACCGCGATGAGCATCCCCATGCCGCACATCATCAGCGAGCCGACGATGCCGTTGCGCAGGCCGCCGGGCGAACCCGGCGCCGGCTGGTCCATCGTGAAGATATGGGCATCGATGCCGCCGATGCCGTTCACGACCAGCGACCAGAGGATGAGCACCAGCGCGCCCAGCGCGATCAGGGTGGCGAAGGCACAGAGGCCGACGAAGATGGTGTTGGTGGCCTTGCGGCGGGTGGCGCGGTTCATGCTCCGTCGCTCCTCAGTTCTTCTGGCCAGCGAGCAACGCGCGGGCCGTCGCCAGCACCGCGAAGGTGAGCAGGAACAGCACCAGGCCCAGCGCGACCAACGCGGACGTATGCATCTCGCTGGTCGCCTCGGCGAACTCGTTGGCGATGGTGGACGCGATCGTCGAACCCGAATCGAACAGCGAATGCGGGAAACCGTGGGCGTTGCCGATGATGAAGGTGACGGCCATCGTCTCACCCAACGCGCGGCCGAGGCCGAGCATGATCACGCCGACGGTGCCGCGGCGGACGTAAGGCAACATCACCTGGCGCATCACCTCGAAGCTGGTCGAGCCGAGGCCATAGGCGGCCTCGCGCACCTGCGCCGGGATGGTCAGCAGCAGCTCGCGGAACACCGCCGCCATATAAGGCAGGATCATGATCGCGAGGATCAGCGAGGCGGTGAAGATGTTGGCGCCGTTGGGGATGCCGTAGAACAGCTTGCCCCAGAAGGAATTGGGATCGGTACCCATCATGATCGGCATCTGGATGTGCGTCGCGAACCAGGGCGCCAGCACGAACAGGCCCCACATGCCGTAAACGATGGAGGGAATGCCCGCGAGCAGCTCGACCGCGATGGCGATCGGCCGCGAGATGCGGTGCGGGCAGAATTCGACGAGGAAAATCGAGATGCCGAGCGCCAGCGGCAGCGCGAAGCCGAGCGCCAGGATCGAGGTGATGATCGTGCCGACGATCGGACCGGCGGCGCCATAGACCTCGGTGACGGGGTTCCACTCGCTGGAAGTCAGGAAGCCGAAGCCGAACTGGCGGAAGGCGGGCCAGCCGCCGATGGCGAGGCTGACGACCACGCCGGCAAGCGCCGCCAGCAGCAGCGTCGCGGCAAAGAAACACAGCCCGCGGAAGATCGTCTCCGCGGCCGGGTTCTGCGAGCGGACCGGCCGGATGGCCACCGCGTTGTCGATCGTTGCGCTGTCCATCGCCCACTCACGCCGGAACGGGAGCACCATAATGGTACTCCCGCCTTGTACTAACTCAGGTACTCACCGTGATAGCGGAGGCGGGCGATCTCCTTTCGGAGATCGCCCGCACCTTCATCACTTGGCCTCGTAGACCGGCTTGCCGCCGGCCTTCACGTTGGCCACCCACTGCTTGCGGATCAGATTCTTCACCGCCAGCGGCAGCGGCACATAGTCCAGCGACGCGGCGGCCGCATCACCATTCTTGTAGGCCCAGTCGTAGAACTTCAAAACCTGCGCGCCCGATTCCGGGTTCGCCTGATCCTTGTAGACCAGGATGAAGGTCGCGCCGGTGATCGGCCAGGCGTTCGCACCCGGCTGGTCGAGGAGCAGCAGGTAGTTGCCCGGGGCGGTCGCCCAGCGGGCGCCGGCGGCGGCGGCGGCGAAATTCTGGGCTTCCGGCTGCGGGAACTTGCCGGTCTTGTTCTGGATCAGAACAAAGGCAGCGTGGTTCTGCTTGGCATAGGCGTATTCGACATAGCCGATCGAGCCCTGGGTCTGCTTCACGAAGGCGGCGACGCCGTCGTTACCCTTGCCGCCGAGACCCACCGGCCAGTTGACCGAGTCGCTCGCGCCGACCTTGTCCGCCCAGCCCTTGCTCTTCATCGAGAGGTAGGAGGTGAACAGGAACGAGGTGCCCGAACCGTCCGAACGGTGCACGACGGTGATCGGCATTTCCGGCAGCTTCAGGCCCGGGTTCAGCTGGGCGATGACCGGATCGTTCCAGGTCTTGATCTGGCCGTAGAAGATCGCGGCGAGAGCCGGACCCGAGAGCTTCAGCTGACCCGCGGCGATACCCGGAACGTTGACGACGGGCACGACACCGCCGACCACGGTCGGAAACTGGAAGAGACCCGCGGCATTCAGATCCTCGGGCTTCAGCGGCTTGTCGGACGCGCCGAAATCGACGGTCTTCGCCTTGATCTGCTTGATGCCGCCGCCGGAACCGATCGCCTGATAGTTCAGACCAACGCCCGTCGACGCCTTATACATTTCCGCCCACTTGGCATAAACCGGAGCCGGGAAAGTCGCGCCAGCGCCCGAGATGTCAGCCGCAGGCGCAGCGGACGCGAAAAGAGCGGCGACACCAGCGGCCGCGACGAAAGTCTTGAACATGTGCATGTCTCCGAACACCGGCACTCCCCTCCGGCTCACTCGTCCCTAGGAACGCCATGTTACGACACTGTGACATGCGGTCGGAGCACCGTCACAATCGCCCCGCATCTCCCGGAAATCCGTCGTTCGATGGTAAAGGTCGATCCGCTCCGCGTCGCCACCGTCGAGCGGGGAAGCGTTCGAATCGCACGACCGGCGGCATGGGACGGGGTCGCCGTGCTGCGTCGACCCGTTGAATGCGAACGGTCGAGCGTGGCGGGAATGGTTGGCGATTACCGCTTCCCAGCCTATCATTCGCGGGAGAGGCGTTCTGCCTCGCTTTTTCAGGGCTCGACGCTTGCAGAACCTCCTCTCACGCCGCGCACGGGATGGCGCGCGGTGATCCTATCGACTCCGTTGTCCCGATCGATTTCCCGATCCGTGCTGGCGTGGCTCGTCACGATGCTGTCCGTCACGGCCGCCCTCACCGCCGCCTCCGCCCGCGCGACCACCCCGCGCTACGCCGCCTTCATGGTCGACGCGAACACGCGCGAAGTACTCTACGCCAACGCGGCCGACGAGCTTCACCACCCCGCCTCGCTCACCAAGATGATGACGCTCTACCTGACCTTCGACGCTCTGGAATCGGGGCGAACGAAGATCACCGATCCGGTGACAGTCTCCCGCCATGCTGCAGCGCAGAAGCCCTCGCGGCTCGGGCTTGCGGTCGGCCAGAGCATCAGCGTCGACAATGCGATCTCGGTGGTGGCGGTGAAATCGGCCAACGACATCGCGGTGGCGCTGGCCGAGAAGCTCGGCGGCAGCGAGACCGCCTTCGTCGATCAGATGAACGCGAAGGCCCGGTTGCTCGGCATGCGCAACACGCACTTCGCCAACGCCTCCGGCCTTACCGACCCGACCAACATCACCACCGCGCGCGACCTTGCGATCCTGTCGGTGGCGTTGGTGCACGACCATCCGCGCTTCTATCGCTATTTCGGCGAGCGCGACTTCGTCTGGCAGCGTTCGACGCTGATCAATCACAACCATCTGCTCGGCAAGATGGTCGGCCTCGATGGGATCAAGACCGGCTACACGGTCGATTCCGGCTTCACGCTGGCCGCCTCCGCGCTCCGCGGCAACCGGCGGCTGATCGCGGTGGTGTTGGGCGAGCCCAGCATTGCCGAGCGCAATCGTGATGCGGCCGCGCTGCTCGAGGCGGGCTTCTCCGTGCTCGACCGACGCGGCGTCGGCCAGGCAGCAACCGTGGCGTCGATGCTTCCCACGCTCGATCATCCCGCCCTGCGCATCGAGCCTACAACCGCCGAGGGCGCGGCGGGCGACGGGGACCGGCCCGCGAGCCATCGGCGTACCCGCGTCCACGGCCAAATGCTGGCAGCGGGCTCCGTGTCCCAGAGGACGCATGCGACGAGGCGCAAAAGCGCACATCGACATCATTACTGACCCAGCTAAAATGGGGATCGTGCACGCGCTGTTTACCCGTGGCGTGCCATGCCGGGAGGGGATTACCCCGCGAGGTCCGCATGCCGATGCCACGCGCGCCCTATGTGACTCTCACCGCCTCGTCGGCGCTGTTGCTGCTGACCGGGCCTGCGGTCATCGGACGGTACGCGGACGGCGGCATGGTTCCGGCCGCCCCGCGCGTCACGCGCGCCATTCCGCGCCCTCAGCCACATTGGTCGCCGGCGACGTTGCGCCAGTTGCTCGCCGCCGTCGACGCCTCGCGCGACGAGGGGTTACACCCGCAGGATTACCAGCGCGACGAGCTAACCGAAGCCGCGGAAACGGGTCGCTCGGGCCCCGCCGTCGCGGCACTCGCCACGCTATCCGCCCGCGCGCTCGCACGGGACTATGCCGAGGGGCGCATCCGTCACCACGAGCGCTTCGGCTGGCACATCGATCACCCCACGATCGTGGTCAGGGCACTCGAGGATGATGTTGCAAGGGCGGTGAACCGCCAGGCGCTCGCGGCCTATCTGGATGGACTGCTGCCGAAGGATCCTCGCTATGCCGCGCTGCGGTCGGCACTGCGCGACACACCGTCCGACGAGGAGAAGCGCGTCGGGCATATCCGCGCCTCGATGGAACGTTGGCGCTGGATGCCGCGCACGCTGGGCAACGACTATATCTGGGTGAACGTCCCCACCTACAGGCTCGCGCTCTACGAAGGCGATGCGGCGGTGGCGACGCACGATGTCGTGGTCGGTGCACGCCAAACCCCGACACCGCTCATCTCCGCACATATCGGCTCGATCATCGTCAACCCGTGGTGGACTCTGCCACCGACGGTGATGGTCGAGGGCAAGGTCCGCCCCGGCCCGGGCGCGCGCAGCAAGGGCTATGTCTTCGGTCGCACCGGCGACGGCCGGCCACGTATCCGCCAGCGGCCCGGCCCGACCAACTCGCTGGGCCGGCTCAAGATCGACATGCCCAACGCCTATGCCATCTACCTGCACGACACGCCGGCGAAGGCCCTGTTCGAAAAGCAGGAACGGGCGCTCAGCCATGGCTGCATCCGCGTGAAGGACATCGCCGAACTGGCCGACCGGCTGATCGACCCCGCCGACATCGACAAGGCGATGGCCAGCACCACGACCAGGACGTTCCAGATGGGGAAGACGATCCCCATCTATATCGTCTATTTCACGGCGGCACCCGACCCGGTCGGCAAGGTCTCGATCTATGACGATCCGTACGATCAGGACGAAGCGCTGATCGCGGCGCTTGACCACAAGCACAGCGCTTCAAGATCGCTGGCAAGTCATGTATCTTAACCGACAGACATTCGTACGCGGCAAGCGGTGCGTTAACCAGGGTGAGTGGTTGGCAGATAACCGGAACCCACCCTACCTCTTATCGAAGCGACCCACTCACCTCTGATATAAGGAGTTCGGGATTGGGGCTTAACGACAAGGATTTGTTGAGTGGACTCTCTACGGGGGGCGACGTTTTCGCGCCGTGAACTTCTTCGTAGTGGCACGTTGGCTGCAGCAGCTGTCGTTGCTGGGCCAGCGCTAGCCCAGATCAATGGTGGAATGCCCGGTCTGGGCCGGCCAACCGCCACGGCCATGCCCGCGACACCGATGACGATCCGGCCGGACCTGTTCCGCCGCGCGCTCGCCGCGCTGCAGCGTCATGGCGATCGCATCGAGAAGCGCGACCGCATCGCGCTCGTCGATTTCGACCTGCCGTCGTCGCAGCCGCGCTTCCACATCGTCGATCTCGCCTCGGGCCAGAGCCGCAGCCTGCTGGTCGCGCATGGCCGGGGTTCGGATCCGGGGCATACCGGCTGGCTCACCCGCTTCTCGAACGTGGTCGGCTCGGCCGCGTCGTCCGAGGGCA
>DATGEV010000224.1:0-2556 GCA_035309885.1 Sphingomonas sp. | reverse complement strand
TGGATTGCTGCGCCGCCCGGCTGGGTGTCGGCCCATTTGCCGAGCTCCTGGGCGAGGCGGCTATTGTAGGTGTGGGTGCGGCGGCCGTAGGGCAGGCCCTCGGCGTCCATCCGCGCCTTCATCTGCTGGTACATCTCTTCGGGGTCGAGCCCGCGCTGGGCATAGAAGCCCGCCATCTCGCGCCCCTCCTGGGGCGTGTCGGGATGCAACGGGAAGTGCACCAGTTTGGTGTCGATCTCGTACGCCGCCTGAAGCTGTTCAATACGCACGGTACTGAGATAGCACCAGGGTCAGACGTAGTCGGTGAAGATCTCCAGGGTAACCGGCATCGGTCTGCTCCGATCTGCTCGACGCCATCCTACCCCGGTGGCGGCATTAAAAGCGAGCGCTCCGGCTTATCGGGAGCCGCCGTCAGCGGCGGGGCCATCGATCGGCTTCGCCGGCGCCAAAGGCGGCACGAGTTTCCGCCCGGTGTCCTCGGCGAGGTCGTTGATGTCGTACTTGGTGAGAAGCTCGCCGTCGTCCTCGACGATCTTGACGACTTCGGGCGCCCATTGGCCATATTGCGGTTTGGGCCAGAAGGCCCGATCGTTGCCGTCGTAAAAGCTCAGCAGCTCGTCTTTGACGATCTCGTCAACGTAGTCCACTGAAATATCCGGGGCCGAGCGCCAGAGATCCTTGCAGACCGGCTGGCCCGACAGGCGCAACAACTCCAATTTCATCCGGTCCTCCTGCACCAACCGAGGCGTCTCCCGCGATCGCGAGGCCTTGGGAAATCTCAGCATTGCCGAGATCGCTTGAGCGATTGTTAACGCGGGTCGCGAGGGCTGCGATTACCACTTGATTGCGAATGCGGGCCGAAGCCGCGATGATCCAAGGCGATGAGCAGCACGCAACCGGTGCTCGCCGGGCCGTATCCTACGAGTCCCACAGGGCCGGGGCGATCGCTCGGGCGCCGCCGATTGCGCGGCGCAGATTTACGGTGGGCGATCGCGTTCATCGCACCCTACGCGGCGGTGTTTCTCGCCTTCGTCGTCTATCCCTTTGGCTATGCGCTGTGGATGGCGGCGAAACCATCGCTCTACGCCGAGCTGTTTTCGAGCCCGCTCTATCTCCCGACGCTGGTCAATACCGTAGTTTTCGTCGGCCTCGGCGTGAACGTGAAGATGTTCCTGGCCCTGCTGTTGTCGGGCTTCTTCTTGCGCCGCCAATGGTGGATCAGGGCGTTGCTGGTGCCCTTTATGTTGCCCTGGCTGATCGCGACGGCACAGGCCTGCGTCTCATTTCACTGGATGCTGATCGACCAGCGCGGCCTGCTCGACGGCCTGTTATCCGCGCTACTCGGGATCGACGGCCCGTTGTGGCTCAACAATCGCGCGCTCGGGCTCGGCTGGGACATCGCCGCCTATATCTGGAAATGGATGCCGTTCTGGACGGTGATCTTTATCGCCGCCCGGATGACGATCCCGCGCGACCTCTATGATGCGGCCGAGGTCGATGGGGCGACCGGCATCCGCCGTTTCGCGCACGTCACCTTTCCGCTGATGGCGAATTTCTATCTCATCTGCACCTTGGTCTCGACGCTGTGGATGCTCGGCGATTTCACCACCGTTTACCTCGTCTCGGGGGGAGCGCCGGCGCTGTCCACCGAAGTGCTGGCGACACTCGGCTATCACTACGCCTTCGTGACTGCAAAACCGGCGCTCGGTGTTGCCGCGGTGTTGTCGGCGCTGCCGGTGCTGATCCCGATCGCGATCGTCCTGATGCGCCGGTTGCAGACGAGCGAGGTACAGCTGTGAGCGCGGCCGCCTTGCTCACCAGACCGCCGCGCCGGCGCTATCGGTTGCGCCGGGCGATCGCCGAAGCGGGCTCCGTCATCCTCGGCATCGTGCTGCTGATCTGGTCGCTGCTGCCGGTTTACAACATGTTCCTCGTCGCACTCGACCCGGAGGAAGGCGAAATCGAGTTCGATGGCAACCTCTGGCCTCCGGAACCCTCGCTCGAGGGGTTTCGCGGGGCGGTGACTCAGGAGGCGCGATACCTCGAGGATTTCTGGCACCAGTTCGGCAACAGCATCTATATCGGCTTGGCCACGATGGTGCTGACGCTGCTGGTCGCATCGCTGGCGAGTTTCGCGGTGAGCCGACTACGCTTGAGCCGGGCGGCATTGCTCACCAACACCGCGCTGCTCACCTATGCCCTCCCGGCGTCGCTGCTGATTGTCCCGTATTATGGGATCATGCACAGCTACGGGCTGGCCGATAATTTGTGGGCCGTCATCGCGGCGCAGGTGACCTTCGCCACCCCGTTCGCCATCATCATCCTGCAGCTCTACTCGAAGCTGATACCGTTCGAGCTCGACGACGCGGCCCGCGTCGATGGCGCATCCGTGCCGCAGGTCTATCTGCGGATTTATCTGCCGTTGATGTCTCCAGCACTGGCGGTCGTCGCGATCTATGCGCTGCTCCTCGCTTGGAACGACTATCTCTACCAAGCCGTGCTGCTTTCGGTCCGGCATATGACCGTTTCCGTAACCCAAGGTCAGCTATTCGAGGA
>DATGEV010000223.1:0-5765 GCA_035309885.1 Sphingomonas sp. | reverse complement strand
ACCATCGCCGTCACGCGGCGCGAAACGAATGGGTGGAAATGGCCGGCCTTCATGGTTAGCTACCTTTTCGTTCTCGCCTATGTCGCGGCAGGGGCAACCTTCTGGATCGCGACCTGGGCTGGCCTTTAACAGAGAGAGATTCGGTCATGGCCGGCGTCAACAAAGTCATCCTCGTCGGCAATCTGGGGCAGGATCCCCAGTCGCGCAGCTTCCAGAACGGCGGCAAGGTGGTGAATCTGCGCATCGCCACCTCCGAAACCTGGAAGGACCGCACCACCGGCGAGCGCAAGGAGCGCACCGAATGGCATTCGGTGGCGATCTTCAACGAAGGCCTCGCCAACACCGCCGAGCGTTTCCTGCGCAAGGGCTCGAAGGTCTATATCGAGGGCCAGCTCCAGACCCGGAAGTGGCAGGATAATAACGGCCAGGACCGCTACACGACCGAGATCGTGCTGCAGGGCTTCAACGGCCAGATGGTGATGCTCGACGGCCCCGGCGGCGGTCAGGGTGGCGGCGCTGGTGGTGGCGGCGCGCGCTCGGGCGGCGGCGACGAATGGGGCCAGGGCGGCGACGATTTCGGCGGCGGCTCCAGCTTTGGCAGCGGCAGCGGCGGCGCGCGTTCGGGCGGCAGCGCCGGCGCCTCGCGTCCCGGCAGCGCGTTCGACAGCGACCTCGACGACGACGTGCCGTTCTGATTCTGGGTACTTCGTAGTTTCCCCTACCGTATATTCCCGGAAATCGCCGTCACCCCAAGGCCGATATCTCCCTGACCAGCAGCAAGCCGCAAGGCCTTCGCCTGGCTCAGGGAGTTCGTGGCATGGTGTACGAAATCGATGGCCCGGATCTCGAGGCGCTCCGCCGCGCCCGCGCGCGGCTGGAGCGGTTCGGGTTGGCGGCGGTGATCCTGTCGTGGCTCGGCGCGGTGCTGATCATGGCGTCGCTGGTGCTCGTCGCCTCCTGAGTTCCGTCCACCGGTAGCCCGCGGCCCAGCCCTATTTGCGGGTGAGGCCCTTGAGCGCCGCGAACGGGCTCGCCTCGATTCGCTGAATCTCGGCCTCCTCCTCGCTGGCGACACCGGCGGCGCGCAACCGCTCGTCGGCGTCGGCGACGCGCGGGAAGGGATCAAGCGCCAGGCTGAAGCCCTGCGCCACCGCCTCGCCGAGATCGATCGCACCGCCCTCATAGGTCAGCCGATCGAGATCGCCCTCGTCGAGCTCGACCTCGTCCTCGGCACGCGCGGTCTCTTCGGGATCGAAACGCAGCGAGAAGGCCTCCTCGACGCGAGCCGGGATCGGATCGCCGGTGGCGACACAGCTCTGCACCGCTTCGCCATGAAGCCGCCCTTCCGCCCACACGCGCTGGCCCTCGCGGCGCAGCACCGCCTCGGCCTCGAGGTGGGCGATCGAGACCAGCCCGAAGCGCGTCGCCAGTGCCGCGCGTTCGGCCTCATCGGCGGCGATTTGCACCGACCGGGGCTCGCCGCCGATCGCATCGAGCCGGAACGGCCGGGAAAATTCGGGCGCGTCGGTCATGCGATATCTCCTGCCAGCAGCGTGCCGAGGTTGCGGCGCGCCAATCCCTCGGCCAACGCGCGCAGCCTCTGCTCGACATGCACCGCCGCCGCCGCCGGCACCGCCGCACCGCGATGGATGTTGCGATCGATCGCCCCGGTCAGATCACCGCCCTCGGCCAGCCCGTTGCGATAGGCGGTCAAGCGCCCGCCGAGCTGGCTCATCATCCGCCCGATATGCTTGCCGACGACGAGATCACCGATGCCGCGCTGGCGCAGCTGGCCGTCCATGTCGGTGATGAAGCGCTCGGTGAAGCGCGCCGACTCCTCGCGCGCGTCGAGCGCCTCGAGCCGGAGCAGCACCAGCGCCAGCACGCTGGAGACCATGTCGAAACGGCCGTCGAGCGTGTCCGGCACCGCACCGTCGCGATACCAGTCGGGGCGGCGCGCCTCGGCGATCACCGCGTCGTAGAGCGGATTCCATGCATCCGCGTCGGGCCGTTGGCCGAGGATGCGCTTGAGCAGAGTGACCAAATCGCCTGGATCCTTGTTGGCGGCGCCTTGTGCGGCGCGTGCGCAGGGCATATTGAGCGGCTGGTTCGCCGATGCAATGGCGCTTGGACGAAGGCCGGGATGGGGCTCCCCGGAGTATGGAGGAGATGCGAATGACGGCCAGCAAGCGTCATGCGGGGGTTACCGCTGCGGCAGCCCTGGCACTGGCCACAGGTCTTTCGGGTTGTGCCGAGGTACGCGGACATCAGGGTTATATAGTCGATCGCACGCTCGCCGCGTCGATCCAGCCGGGCGTCGACAATCGCGAATCGGTGGAGAAGACGCTGGGCGCGCCCAGCATCGCCAGCCAGTTCGACGACGGCACCTGGTATTATGTGTCGCGGGCGACCAAGCAATTCTCGTTCGGCGCACCCTCGCCGGTGAGCCAGCTCACCCTCGCGGTGTCGTTCGATCATGCCGGCAACGTCACCCGCGTCGATCGCACCGGCCTTGAAACGGTGGTGGATATCCATCCGTCGGCCGACAGGACGCCGACGCTCGGCCGCAAGCGCAGCCTGTTCCAGGAGCTGTTCGGCAATATCGGCGCGGTGGGCGCCGCCGGCACCGGCGGGCCGAGCTCCGACAATCCGGGCGGCGGCCGCACCCAGCCCTAAGCAGACTGCCTGCCTCTCCTCCCGGCCTTCTCCTGACGGACGAAGGCCGGGAGGGAACGCGCCTCAGCGCGCGATCCCCGCTGCCGCCAGCACCGCCAACGTGACCAGTTCGGACGCCGTCGACGTCATCGACGCGATCTGCACGGGGTGGCCCATATTGACCAGCATCGGCCCGATCACCGCATCGCCGCCCAATTCCTTCAAGAGCTTGGCCGACAGATTGGCCGATTGCAGCCCCGGCATCACCAGCACATTGGCCGGGCCCGACAGCCGGCTGAACGGGTAATAGGGCGCCATCGCCGGATTGAGCGCGATGTCGGGCGCCATCTCGCCCTCATATTCGAAGCTCACCTGGCGCCCGTCGAGCACCGCCACCGCCTCACGGATATTGCCCAGCCAGTCGCCGGTCGGATTGCCGAACGTCGAATAGGACAGGAAAGCGACGCGCGGCTCCTGCCCCATGCGCCGCGCCACCTCGGCGGTCTGTTCAGCGATGTCGGCGAGTTCCTCGGCGGTCGGCCGCTCGATCACGGTGGTGTCGGCCATGAACACCGAATGGTTGCGGCCAATCAGCAGGTGGATACCGAACGGATGATGCCCGGGGGCGCAGTCGATCACGCGGCGGACATCGTTGAGCGTCTGGCGGAAATGGCGGGTGACACCCGTCACCATGACGTCAGCATGGCCCATCTCGACCATCAGCGCGCCGAAGATGTTGCGATCGCGGTTGACCATGCGCTCGACGTCGCGGCGCATGAAGCCCTTGCGCTTGAGCTTCTCGTAGAGCCGCTCGACCATCTCGGGCTTGAGCGGCGTGCGCCGGCTGTTGTGGAGCTCGTAGGAGCTGGGATCGTCGACGCCCAAGGCCTTGAGCTTGTCATGGACATCGTCATGGCCGACCAGCACCGGCACGCCATAGCCGCCCTGCTTGAAGGCGATCGCGGCGCGCAGCACCACCTCTTCCTCGGCCTCGGCGAACAGCACGCGCTTGGGCTTGGCCCGCGCCGTCTCATAGACCGAGGTCAGCACCGAGGTGGTTGGGTTGAGCCGGCCCTTGAGCTGCTCGCGATAGGCGGCCATGTCGGCGATCGGCTTGCGCGCGACGCCGGTGTCCATTGCCGCCTGCGCGACGGCCGCCGGGATCACCTCGATCAGCCGCGGATCGAACGGCGCGGGGATGATGTAATCGGGCCCGAAGCTGTGCGCGACGCCATAGGCCGCCGCGACCTCTTCCGGCACCTGCTCGCGCGCCAGACCGGCGAGCGCGTGGGCGGCGGCGAGCTTCATCTCCTCGTTGATCGTGGTCGCGCGCACATCGAGCGCACCGCGGAAGATGAAGGGGAAGCCCAGCACATTGTTGACCTGGTTCGGATAGTCCGAGCGGCCGGTGGCGATGATCGCGTCGGGGGCGGCCTCCAGCGCGTCCTCGGGCAGGATCTCGGGATCGGGATTGGCCATGGCGAAGATGATCGGCTTCTTGGCCATCTTCTTCACCATCTCCTTGGTGAGCGCGCCGGCCACCGATAGGCCGTAGAACACGTCCGCGCCCTCGATCGCCTGTTCGAGCGTGCGCGCGCTGGTCTCGACCGCATGGGCCGATTTCCACTGGTTCATGCCCTCGGTGCGGCCCTGGTAGATGACGCCCTTGGAATCGCAGAGAATGACGTTGTTGGGCCGCACCCCCAGCGCCTTGGCGAGCTCAGTGCAGCTGATCGAGGCGGCGCCGGCGCCGTTGACGACGATCTTGATGTCCTTGAGCTCGCGGCCGGTCAGATAGCAGGCGTTGATCAGGCCGGCGGCCGAGATGATCGCGGTGCCGTGCTGATCGTCATGGAACACCGGGATGTTCATACGTTCGCGCAGGGTCTGCTCGATCACGAAGCATTCGGGCGCCTTGATGTCTTCGAGGTTGATACCGCCGAAGCTCGGCTCCATCAGCTCGACCGCGTCGACGAAGCGGTCGACATCCTCGGTGGCAAGCTCGATGTCGATCGAATCGACGTCGGCGAAGCGCTTGAACAGCACCGCCTTGCCTTCCATCACCGGCTTGGACGCCAGCGCCCCGAGATTGCCGAGGCCGAGGATCGCGGTGCCGTTGGAGATCACCGCGACCAGATTGCCCTTGGCGGTATAGTCATAGGCGGTCGCCGGATCGGCCGCGATCGCATTGACTGGCACCGCCACGCCCGGCGAATAGGCGAGCGCGAGGTCGCGCTGCGTCGCCATCGGCTTGGTCGCCACGATCTCGATCTTTCCGGGGCGGCCCTGCGAATGGAACAGCAGCGCCTCGCGCTCGGAAAATTGCAGGCGCTCGGCCATCTTCACGTCTCCCAAGTCTCATTTTCGGCCCTGATGCGGCATCGCATCGCGCCCTACAAGGCAAAGCGACTTCTCATTTTCACGAAAGCCGATATCGACGCGAACGATGGCAACCGCAGAAGCACAACCGGCCCCGCATACGCCGATGATGGCGCAATATCATGGGCTGAAGGCCGAAGCGCCCGATTGCCTGCTGTTCTACCGCATGGGCGACTTCTTCGAGCTGTTCTTCGAGGATGCCACGATCGCGGCGGCGACGCTCGACATCGCGCTCACCCAGCGCGGCGACGGGGTGCCGATGTGTGGCGTGCCGGTGCATGCCGCCGACGCCTATCTCGCCCGCCTGATCCGCGCCGGGCACCGCGTGGCGGTGGCCGAGCAGGTCGAGACGCCCGAACAGGCCAAGAAGGCGCGCGGATCCAAGGCGCTGGTCGCGCGCAAAATCATCCGGCTCGTCACCGCGGGCACGCTGACCGAGGAGACTCTGCTCGATTCGAGGAGCGCCAACTGGCTGGTGGCGCTCGCCGAACAGGGCGGCCGGATCGGCATCGCCGCCGCCGACATCTCGACCGGGCGCTTCGAGCTGACTTCTGTCGCCACGGCCTCGCTCGATGCCGAGCTGGCGCGGCTGGGTCCGTCGGAAGTGGTGGTCGCTGAAGGATCCGAAGTCGGCCCGCACGACGCCGTGATCGCGGCGCGCTCCACTTTCGCCAGCGGTGAAGGCGAACGGCTGCTCAAGGGCCGCTTCGGCGTCGTGACACTCGACGGCT
>DATGEV010000222.1:0-4235 GCA_035309885.1 Sphingomonas sp. | reverse complement strand
GGCGACCGCGAAGCCGAGATCGGCGAAGATTTCGGCGAGCTCGTCCATCACTTGGCTGACCGGATGCACCGAGCCGGTGGCGAGCCCCGCGATCGGCAGCGACATGTCGAGCGTCTCGGAGGCCAGCCGCTGATCCAGCGCCGCGCGATCGAGCGCCGCCTTGCGCGTCGCGATCGCCTCGGTGACGGCCTCGCGCAGGCCATGGATGCGCGGGCCCGCCGCCTGCCGCTCATCGGGACTCATGCCGCCGAGAGTCTTGAGCAGGCCGGTGACGGTCCCCTGCTTGCCGAGCGCGGTGACGCGCACGCCTTCGAGCGCGGCGAGATCGCCGGCGCCGTCCACGGCGGTGAGGAGCTCTTGCCGGAGCTGATCGATGTCGGTGGTCATATCGTCCCGCGCGAATGATGATGCGCGTGTGCCCTTAGGGCAGGCACGCCCCAAAAAGCAAAGGGCGCGGCGACCATGTGGTCACCGCGCCCTTTGTTCAGCTCAGCCGTGAAGGCTTAGGCCGCGACGCGGGCGCCCTCGGGGAGAGCGGCCTTCGCCTGCGCGATGATGAGCTTGAAGGTCTCGCCCTCGTGCATCGCCATGTCGGCCAGAACCTTGCGGTCCAGTTCGATGTGGGCGAGCTTCAGGCCGTGCATGAACACGCCGTAGGTCAGGCCCTCGGCGCGCACTGCCGCGTTGATACGCTGGATCCAGAGCGCACGGAACGAGCGCTTCTTAACCTTGCGGTCACGATAGGCGTACTGGCCGGCCTTTTCGACGGCCTGGCGGGCTATGCGGATCGTGTTCTTGCGACGGCCATAATAGCCCTTCGCTGCGTCCAGGATCCGGTTATGCTTGGCGCGGGTGGTCGTACCGCGCTTGACGCGTGCCATGTGTCAGTACTCCTCAGTTCAGGCCGTAAGGCGCCCAGAGCTTGATCCGGGGCGTATCCGCCTCGGAAAGCACGCTGGTGCCGCGGTTGGTGCGGATGTACTTCGAGTTATGGCTGATCAAGCGGTGGCGCTTGCCGGCGACGCCGCACTTCACCTTGCCGGTGGCGGTGAACTTGAAGCGCTTCTTCACGCCGCTCTTCGTCTTGAGCTTGGGCATTTTCGACTCCTTTTGATGTCGATTGCAGACGCGCCACGGCAGCCCACACTGGCCGGGCAGTCTCTCGATCGAAGCGCGGGCCTATAGGGGCAAAGCGGCCCCTGCGCAACCACCGACAGGAACCGTCGGCGGAGCCCACCCGTTCGAGACGGTTGTGGCTACCAGCATCGCCCCCACTGGAGACGCGCCGACGTCTCCTCCCTCTCCGCCACCCCGCCCGGATAGGCCGTCGTGGCGCGTGCTGCTGACGGTGCTGCTGTCGATCATCACCCTGCTGCTGCTCGCCTGGGCGATCCTGTTCATCACCAAGGGACGCTTCCTGAAGCACCGATTCGAAAGCATCACGTCGCACCTCACCCAGCGGCAGGTAACGGTGGCGGGCGACTTCCAGCTCTATTTCGATCCGATCGATATGAAGTTCGTCGCCGACGGGCTCAGCATCTCGAATCCCGGCTGGGCGTCGAAGCCGAGCTTCCTCATCGCCGACCATATCGACACGCGACTCTCGACGATCCGGCTGATCTTCGGCGAGCGGCACGCGCGCTGGCTCAATCTGATCAACGCCTCGCTCGATACAGAGTGGGACAAGGCGCACGAACACAACACATGGACCTTTGGCAACCGGACCGGAAAGCCTTTCCAGATGCCGGTGATCGAGCGCGCCACCGTCATCGGCACGACGTTGCGCTACCGCGATCCGAAGATGCTGCTCGCCACCGACCAGCGCTTCCAGACGGTGCAGGCGACCGGCACGCATATCGACAATGCGATCCATTTCGCCGGCGACGGCACGCTGCGCGGCAAGCCTTTCTCGAACAGCGGCGCGCTGCTCTCGCCCAATTCAACGGTGACGCTCGGTCGTACCCGGCTCGATCTGCACGCCGATTCGGGGCCGACCCATCTCGACGTCGCGGGCGTGCTGCCCGCCGCCACCCAGATCGAGGGATCGGATCTGCGCATGACGGTGCGCGGCCCCGATGCACGGCTGCTGTTCGACCTGCTCGGCGTCGCGATTCCCGACACCCGCGCCTATCATTTCCGCTCGGCGCTCACCAAGGCGGATGGCGAGTGGCGCTTCACGCACCTGACCGGCGCCTTCGGCGATTCGGACCTCGCCGGCCGCCTGACCATCTCGATGCCGAAGGACCGGCTCAGGCTCGACGCCACCCTCCAGTCGAGGAAGGTCGACATCATCGATATCGGCCCGTTCATCGGCTATGATCCCAATAGGCTCGCCACCACCGGCGCGACCGCCGCTGCGACCACGCAGGGCAAGGCCGACGCGACGCCCCGCCTGCTTCCCGACGCGCCGCTCCGTATCGAGGCGCTGAAGGCGTTCGACGCGCATGTCGACTATGCGGTGGAGACGATCCGCGCGCCGCACCTGCCGGTGTCGCACGTCGCGATGACGCTCGACCTCGACCACAATCTCCTCACGCTCTCGCCGCTGACGATGGATGTAGCGGGCGGCCATCTCGCCTCCGACATCAAACTCAACGCCCGTGATCCGCGCGTGCTGACCGATTACGACATCCGCCTGTCGCCGACGCCGATGGGCCGGCTGCTCGCGGGTTTCGGCACCCGTGAATCGGGCACCACCGGCACGCTCAGCGCGCGCATCCGGATGCACGGCATCGGCGATTCGGTGAGAAAGTCGCTCGCCACCTCGAACGGGCGGATCGCGATCGTGATTCCGGCGGGCGCCTTCTGGATGCGCAACGTGCAACTCGCCGAGTTCGACATCGGCGTCTTCCTCCAGCGGCTGTTCCAGCAGAAGCTCAAGAAGCCGGTGCAAATCAACTGCGGACTGGTCGCCTTCACCGTGAAGGACGGCGTGGCGGCGGCCGATCCGATCCTGATCGACACCGACGCCAATGTAATGGCGGCCAAAGGCGGATTCAGCTTCGCGGATGAATCGGTGAACCTGCAATTCCGCGCCGACGCCAAGAAATTCTCGATCTTCTCCGCCCAGTCGCCAGTCAATGTCGGCGGCCATTTTGCCAGTCCGAAGCTCGGCATCGTCACGCCGCAGCTGCTGGCGCGCGGCGGGGCGGCGGTGGCGCTGGGGGTGGTGGCGACGCCGGTTGCCGCCATGCTCGTCTTCGTCGATCCGGGCGACGCCAAGAGCGCTGCCTGCGGGCCGGTGCTGGCGACCGCCCCGGCGGCGGCGCAGCACACCAGCAAGGGCGAGCCGATCAAGCTGCTCGGCACCAGGCAGCAGAACAAGCATCAGGCCGCCCAGCCCAAGGACAAGCCGGGCGTCCTCTAGGCCTCCAGACCTCTGGGTGGGGTTCAGCCGCCCAGCCGCTCCAGCACCGGATCGAGCAGCCGCACGTCGCCCAGTGCCACGACGCATCCGTCGCTGCCCTGCCCAAGTGGCCGACCGTGCCAGTCGCGCATCACGCCGCCGGCGCCCTCGACCACCGGCACCAGCGCGGCGAAGTCGTAGAGCTTGAGATTCGCCTCGATCACGCCGTCGAGCTGGCCGAGCGCGACAAGGCCGTAATTGTAGCAGTCGCCGCCCCAGATCGCGTCACGGGCGCCGGTCGTGACCCGGGCATAGGCCGCCAGCTCATCAGCGCCGAACGCCGAGGGCCCGGTGCTGCCGAAATGCGCCTCGGCGAGATGCGCGCAGTGGCGCGTGCCGGCCAGCCCCATGTTGAAGCGCGTGGGCTCGCCCACCGCCCCCGTCCAGCGTTCACGCAGGATCGGCTGGTCGATCACGCCCATCACCGGGCGCCCCTCCTCCAGCAACGCGATCAGCGTGCCGAACAGCGGCCGGCCGGTGACGAAGGCGCGTGTGCCGTCGATCGGATCGAGCACCCACACGCGCGATGCCCCCTCGCGGACATTGCCATATTCCTCGCCGACAATGCCGTCAGCCGGGCGCTCGATCTCGAGGATCGCGCGCATCGCGGCCTCGGCGGCGCGGTCGGCCTCGGTGACGGGCGAGGCATCGGCCTTCTGCTCCTGATTGAAGCGGGACCGGAAGAAGGGGCGGATCGCCGCTCCCGCCGCCTCCGCAAGGGCATGGGCAAGCGCGATATCGGCGGAACGGTCGGCAACGGTCATATGGTCGGCCTCACGGAAAGCGTTTAAATCCCCTGCCATCCTTCCGTCCCAACGGGGAGCCCGAA
>DATGEV010000221.1:0-6014 GCA_035309885.1 Sphingomonas sp. | reverse complement strand
GCGCGAGGCGATCGAGCTCGCCGCCGCGCGCATCCGCGCCTATCACGCGGCGCAGGCGCCCGAGGATCGCGACTATACCGACGCGGCCGGGGTGCGGCTCGGCGCGCGCTGGCGGGCCGTGGATTCTGCCGGGCTCTACGTGCCCGGCGGCCGCGCGGCCTATCCCTCCTCGGTGCTGATGAACGCGATCCCTGCCAAGGTGGCGGGCGTCGGGCGGCTCGCGATGGTGGTGCCGACCCCGAACGGCGTGCTCAACCCGCTTGTCCTCGCCGCTGCCGAGATCGCGGGCGTCGACGAGGTGTGGCGGATCGGCGGCGCGCAGGCGGTGGCCGCACTCGCTTATGGCACCGAGCGGATTGCCGCTGTCGATGTCGTGGTCGGCCCCGGCAATGCCTGGGTGGCCGAGGCAAAGCGCCAGCTCTACGGCCGCGTCGGCATCGACATGGTGGCGGGCCCGTCCGAGATCGTGGTGGTCGCCGATGGCGCCAACGATCCCGAATGGATCGCCGCCGATCTGCTCAGCCAGGCCGAGCATGACCCCACCAGCCAGTCGATCCTGTTCACCGACGACGCGGCCTTCGCCGATGCCGTCGCCGCGGCGGTGGACCGCCAGCTGACGACGCTCACCACCTCCGCCACCGCGACGGCGAGCTGGCGCGACAATGGCGCGATCATCCTCGTCTCCGCACTCGCCGATGCGATCCCGCTCTGCGACCGGCTGGCGCCCGAGCATCTCGAACTCGCGGTCGACGATCCCGAGCCGCTGTTCGCACGCGTCCGCCATGCCGGATCGGTGTTCCTCGGCCGGCATACGCCGGAGGCCGTCGGCGACTATGTGGCCGGCCCCAACCATGTGCTGCCCACCGGCCGCCGCGCGCGCTTCGCGTCGGGGCTGTCGGTGCTCGATTTCATGAAGCGCACCAGCTTCCTCGCCTGCGATTCCGTCTCGATCCAGCGCATCGGCCCCGCCGCCGTCGCGCTGGCAGAGGCGGAAGGGCTCCCCGCGCACGGCCGCTCGGTCGCGCTGCGGCTTCAACAGTAAGAGATCATGACCCAGAAACCCCAACGCTCCCGCGCCCGCTCGGCGGCGCGGCTCGCCGCCGTCCAGGCGCTCTACCAGCAGGAGATGGAGGGCACGCCGCTGGTGCTGCTCCTCACCGAATTCCACCAGCACCGGCTGGGCGCGACCATCGACGACGTCGAATATGCCGAGGCAGAGGTGAGCTTCTTCGACGATGTCGTGAAGGGCGTCGATGCGCGGCGCGAGGAGCTGGACGGGCTGATCGCTGCGCGCCTTGCCTCGGGCTGGACGATGGAGCGGCTCGACAAGCCGATGCGCCAGATCCTGCGCGCCGGCACCTATGAGCTGGTCGCCCGCCCCGACGTGCCGGTGGCGACCGCGATCTCCGAATATGTCGACGTCGCCGCCGCCTTCTACGACAAGCGCGAGAAGGGCTTCGTCAACGGCCTGCTCGACGCGGTCGCCAAGGCGGTGCGCGCCTGAAGCGCTACCAGCGATAGTTGAAGCTGATGCTGATCCGGTCGCCCTTGGCGCGGCCGGCCGGCACTTCGTGGCGCAGCCAGCTTTCCCACAGAAACAGGCTGCCCACCTGCGGTTCGGTATAGATGAAGGTGCGCGCGTCCTCGGGCGCGTCCTCGCGTCGGAGCGGGGCGGCCATCATCATTGGCAGGCGGGGATCCTCGAGCTTGAGCCCCGCCGCCCCCTCCGGCACGCGAATGTAGAGCGTGCCCGACACCACGCTGTGCGGGTGGATGTGCCCGCTATGGTGCCCGCCGGCGCCCTTCATTACATTGACCCACAGACTGTCGAGCTTGAGCTTGCGACCGCCGAGATCGAGCCAGGCCTCGTCGGCGAAGCGGCGGACATGCTTGTCCAGCACGCGGCGCAGATCGTCGAACACCGGGTTGCGGATCGGCAGATCGTCGAGCGAGGCGTAGGAGGTGTAGCCTGGATAGGCGTGCGCCTTGCACCAGGCGCGGCCGGCGCGATCCTGCTGGGCGAGATCGAGCGCGGCAGCCTCCAGCTCCTCCAACAGCGCGGAATCGTCGATCCGGCCGTCGTAGAAGCGCGTGGCGAAGAGCGTGCGGATGGTCATCCGCTTGCCCAAGCATAGCCGCCTTCCCTATTCAAGCGCGGCGCCCGTCCTTGCGGGCGCCAAGGGAGCCCATGGCCGAGCACGAGTTCATCCAGCGCCTGCGCGCCATCGCCACTCACCCCGCCGCGCGCGGGCTGGCCGACGACGCCGCGGTGCTGGGCAATCTCGTCCTCACCCACGACATGATCGTCGAGGGCGTCCACTATCTCGCGACCGACCCGCCCGCTGACGTCGCGTGGAAGATCGTGGCGGTGAACCTCTCCGATCTCGCTGCCAAGGGTGCGGTGCCCGAGGGCGTGCTGCTCGGCTATCCGCTGGGCGAGGCCGACTGGGACGCGGCCTTCGTCGACGGGCTGGCGACGGCGCTCGCCGCGTTCGACGTGCCGCTGCTCGGCGGGGACACCGTGTCCACCCCGGCAGGCGCGCCGCGCATGATCGGGCTCACCGCGATCGGCCGCTCGCCTTATGCGCCCGACCGGCGCGGCGCGCAGGCCGGCGACGATCTCTGGCTGGTCGGCGCGATCGGCGAGGCAGGGGCGGGGCTCGCCATCGCGCAGGGGCGCGACGGACCGGAAGCGCTCCGCACCGCCTATCGCCGCCCCCGTCCGCTGCTCGAGGAGGGACGCGCGCTCGCCCCCCATGCACATGCGATGGCGGACGTGTCCGACGGGCTGCTGATCGATGCCTCACGCATCGCCGCCGCATCGGACCTCGCGGTCGCGATCGATCTCGATGCGGTGCCGCGTTCGGCTGTTCTCACCGCATTCGCCGGGGATGACTGCGCCGCGCGAATCGCCGCCGTCACCGCGGGAGACGATTATGCGCTGATCCTCGCCGCCGATCCGGCCTCGGCCGACGCGATCGATGCGCTCGACGTCGGTGCCGTGTGGATCGGTCGTTTCGTACCCGGTACGGGTCTTTCGCTGCACGATCGCGATGGTCCGGTGCCGATTCCGGGGCGGCTTGGCTACGAGCATGCGCGCGGCTGATCACACGGGCCGCTTGCCAAGCCCGATTCTTGCCGTTCTATTCCTGCCAAGGCCTTAGCGCCGGCCGACCCCGGCAAACGTGGGCAGCGGCGATCCAAAACGGGCCTGTTCAAGGAGGACGTGCCTATGATCGTTGTGTATGTGGCCATCGCCTGCGGGCTGCTGGCCGTGCTCTACGGCCTTGTGACCAGCCGGCAACTGCTTGCGCTGCCGGCCGGCAATCCCCGCATGGTGGAGATCGCCGGCGCCATCCAGGAAGGCGCCAGCGCCTATCTGGCTCGCCAGTACCGCACCATCGCGGCCGTCGGCATCGTCGTGGCGATCATTGTCTTCGTCTTCCTGGGAGCAATCTCAGCAGCGGGCTTCGTGCTCGGCGCGGTGCTGTCGGGCCTTACCGGCTTCATCGGCATGAACATCTCGGTGCGCGCCAATGTCCGCACCGCGGAGGCCGCGCGCCACAGCCTGCAGGGCGGGCTCACCACCGCGTTCCGATCGGGCGCGGTGACCGGCATGCTGGTGGCCGGGCTCGGCCTGCTCGCGATCTCGGTGTTCTTCTGGTACCTCGTCGGCCCCGGCGGGCATGTCCCCGGCGATCCGCACGACCGCACCGTCATCGACGCGCTGGTGGCGCTCAGCTTCGGTGCCTCGCTGATCTCGATCTTTGCGCGTCTCGGCGGCGGCATCTTCACCAAGGCGGCCGATGTCGGTGCCGATCTGGTCGGCAAGGTCGAGGCCGGCATCCCCGAGGATGATCCCCGCAACCCCGCCGTGATCGCGGACAATGTCGGCGACAATGTCGGCGACTGCGCGGGCATGGCCGCCGACCTGTTCGAAACCTATGTCGTCACGCTCGGCGTCACCATGGTGTCGATCGCGCTGTTCGCGGGCAACGCCGATCCCGCCGCGACGCTGCGGCTGATGGCGCTGCCGCTGCTGATCGGCGGCGTGTGCATCGTCACCTCGATCATCGGCACCTACATGGTGCGGCTGGGCTCTGGCTCGATCATGGGGGCGCTCTACAAGGGCTTCTGGACCTCGGCGATCCTCGCCATCCCGGCGCTCTATTTCGCCAGCCACTGGGCGCTCGGCGATCTCATCGCGCCGATCGCCGGCTCGACCGTCACCGGCATCAACCTGTTCTGGTGCATGCTCGTCGGCCTCGCCGTCACCGGTGCGCTGGTGTGGATCACTGAATATTATACCGGCACCAACTATCGCCCGGTGAAGTCCATCGCCTTCGCTTCGCAGACCGGCCATGGCACCAACGTCATCCAGGGCCTCGCGATCAGCCTGGAATCGACCGCGCTGCCGACACTGGTGATCGTGATCGCGGTGGTGGTGGCCTTCCAGCTTGCCGGCGTGCTCGGCATCGCTTTCGCCGCGACCGCGATGCTGGCGCTGGCCGGCATGGTGGTAGCCCTGGACGCCTATGGGCCCGTCACCGACAATGCCGGCGGCATCGCCGAGATGGCGGGGCTCGAGCATGACGTCCGCACCCGCACCGACGCATTGGACGCGGTCGGCAACACCACCAAGGCGGTGACCAAGGGCTATGCGATCGGATCGGCCGGCCTTGCCGCGCTCGTCCTGTTCGGCGCCTACACCACCGACCTCAAGACCTTCTTCCCCACCCTCCACGTCGATTTCTCTCTGTCCAACCCCTACGTCATCGTCGGCCTGCTGCTGGGTGCGCTGCTGCCCTATCTGTTCGGCGCGTTCGGAATGACCGCGGTGGGCCGCGCGGCGGGAGCGGTGGTCGAGGAGGTGCGCGCGCAGTTCCGCGACAATCCGGGGATCATGGCCGGCACGTCGCGGCCCAACTATGCCCGCACCGTCGACCTTGTCACCCAGGCCGCGATCCGCGAGATGATCGTGCCAAGCCTGTTGCCGGTGCTCGCGCCGATCCTGGTGTTCTTCGTGATCCGCGCCGTGGCGGGGCCGGAGAACGGGTTCGCAGCGCTGGGTGCGCTCCTGCTCGGCGTGATCGTGTCGGGGCTGTTCGTGGCGATCTCGATGACGTCCGGCGGCGGCGCCTGGGACAATGCCAAGAAGTTCATCGAGGATGGCAACTACGGCGGCAAGGGGTCCGAGGCGCACAAGGCCGCGGTCACCGGCGACACGGTAGGTGATCCCTACAAGGATACCGCGGGGCCCGCGGTCAATCCGATGATCAAGATCACCAACATCGTCGCGTTGCTGCTATTGGCGGCGCTGGCCGGGCATACGGCCGGCTGACCTAACGAAGGGGCGGACGACCGCACATGACCGAAACGATCGTCCGCCTCTACGACTATTGGCGCTCGTCCGCTGCCTATCGCGTGCGGATCGCGCTCAACCTCAAGGGCATCGCGTACGAAGCCACGCAGGTAAATCTGCTCGCCGCCGAGCATAAGAGCGACGCCTACCGCCGTGTCCATCCGCAGGGTCTGTTGCCCGCGCTGGAGATCGACGGGCATGTGCTCGTCCAGAGCCTGGCGATCATCGACTATCTCGACCGGCGCTTCGTCGATCCGCCGTTGCTCCCCGCCGACCCGCAGGCGCGCGCCGATGCGATCGCCAAGGCGCTGGTGATCGCGGCCGATACCCATCCGCCGACCAACCTCCGGATGATGCGCTGGCTCGAGCAGGAGTTGCATGTCGACCAGCCCGAGCGCCTTCGCTGGCTCGCACAGTGGATGACCGAGGGGTTTGCAGCGCTCGAGGCGATGGCGGACGACGCGCCCTTCCTCGCAGGCGAAGCGCCGGGCCTGCCCGATCTCTGCCTGGTGCCGCAATTCTACAACGCCCGCCGCTATGCGGTGCCGCTCGATGCCTATCCGAAGCTGGTCGCGATCGATGCGCGTTGCGCCGCGATCAAGGCCTTCGCCGCCGCTCACCCGGATCGCGTCGGCCCGCCATAACGCCACGC
>DATGEV010000220.1:0-5267 GCA_035309885.1 Sphingomonas sp. | reverse complement strand
GATCGACCGCGATCCGGCCGTCGGCGCCGACATGTGCCTCGGCCATCACCGCGATGAAGCTGCCATAGCCCGCGAAGCAGGCGAGCCCCTGCCCCGATCCAGCACCTCCGCCCGCCCAGCCGCCCAGCGTCGCGGCGGTGGAGAGGCAGTGCGCGAGACGCGGCGCCACTCCCAGCAGGCCGATGCGGAAGGACAACGGATCGATCCCCGCCTTCGCCGCCAGCTCGTCGATGAAGCTTTCGGCGAAGAAGGTCGCATAACCAGCCGCCTCACCGCGCAACACACCGGTCGGCAGGCCGATGTCGGCGGGATGATGATCGATCGCATAAGCCCCAAACGCATAGGGGGGCAGCATCCCCTCCATAGCCGCGGGCTCGCCGCCATGGCCGATGGGGATACCCGGCTGGAGCGCCGCCACCGTCTCGCGCAACACTGCCGGCGCCGCGACGCGCGCGCGCCATGCCGCAATGCCGCCGCCCGGCGCCACCGCCGCCGACAGACGCGCACGCGCCGCCGGGCGGAAGCGGTCATGCACGCTCGCCTCGGGGCGCGACCACATCAGTTGCACCGGCCGCCCCACTTTCTGCGCGAGGATCGCCGCCTGCTCGGCCGGGCGCGTGTCGAACCCCGCGCCGAATCCACCGCCCAGCGGCATCGGGTAAAGCGTCACGGCCTCTTCCGAAAAGCCGATCGCGCGCGCCGCCGCGGCGCGGGTGGCAGCGGGCGCCTGCGTGCCGACCCAGAGTTCCAGCCGGTCACCCTCGATCCGCGCGGTAGCGGCCGGCGTCTCGATCGCGGCGTGCGCGGCGAGCCCGGCGAAATAGTCGGCGTGGACCGCGCCATCGCCGAGCAGCCGGTCGGGATCACCCCGCGTGGCGATGGCGTGGCCATCCTGCCCCAGCGCCGTCGTCAGCGCGGCGTCGATCGAGGCGCTGTCCGGGAAGGAGCCACGCGTGGCGAAGCGCGGCGCCAACGCATCGAGTGCGCAGTTGGCGGCCCAGCCATTGTCGGCCACCACCGCCACCCAACCAGGATTGTCGAGCACAGCGATCAAGTCCGGCACTGCCTTCGCCGCCGCTGTGTCGATGCGGACGAGCCGGCTGTCACCCGGCGGCGCCTGGCGGATCGCGGCGAACACCATGCCGGGCAGCCGCACGTCGGCGGCGAAGCGGATCGATCCGTCGATCTTGGCCGGCACGTCGAGCCGGGGCAGCGACTGGCCGGCGAGCTTGCCCTCGCCCGGCCCGCGCAGCGGCGGCGGATCGGGCGGACGGCGCTTGGCCGCATCCGCCGCAAGCTCGCCGAAGCGCAGCCGGTCATTGCCCCGCACCACGAAGCCGCCCTGCGTGTCACAGGCCCGCCAGTCCGCATCCCAGCGTTCCGCGGCCGCCATGCACAGCACCACCCGCGCCGCGGCCCCCGCCGCGCGCAGCGGCTGCTCGAAGGCGCGCACCGAGGTGGAGAAACCCGTCAGCATCGCGTCGTGCGACGCCGCCCAGCGCGGCAGCACCGCATCGCCGATGGCACGCAACGGCGCCGGCAACACGTCCGCCGCAAGCATCTCCGCCGCCAGCCGGTTGGCATGGAGCGGGCCGATCGGCGCGGGCTCCACCGCGACCGTGCGCCAGTCGCAGCCCAGTTCGTCGGCGAGGATCTGGGGCAGCGCGGTCCAGGCCCCCTGCCCGGTCTCGGCTTGCGGCACGACGACGGTGACATGGCCGTCGACGCCAATCTTGAGGAACGGCCCGAGGATCGTCTCCCCTGACGCGGCGGCCAGGTTGCTGCTATAGCGGCGCGGCCAGGCTCCCCAGGCGACCAGCAGCCCCACGCCCGCGCCACCACCGATCAGAAGCTGCCGTCGCGTGAAGCTACCCGCCATGCCCATCTGATAGGCAGGCGCGCGCCGAACCGGAAGCCGTTTCCTGCATTGCCGCTCCCTGCTTCCCACCGGCAGGTGACGCCTCTAAGGAAAGGCGTCACCTGTCGAGGAACCTGCCTTGCCGCCCGTCGATCCCGCCCACTTCGTGCATTTCACGGATCTCCACCTGTCGCCGGTCGCGCTGTCGCTCGGCCTCTTCCAGATCCGCTGGTATTCGCTGGCCTACATCACGGGCATCCTCGCCGGCTGGTGGTATCTGCTCAAGCTGCTCGGTCAGCCGAGCGCGCCGATGGCACGGCGCCATGCCGACGACTTCGTGTTCTGGGCGACGCTGGGTGTGCTGATCGGCGGACGGCTCGGCTATGTGCTGGTCTACCAGCCAGGCCTCTACCTCCAGCACCCCGCCGACATCCTGAAGCTGTGGGAGGGCGGCATGTCCTTCCATGGCGGCTGCGCCGGCGTATTCGTGGCGATGCTGATCTTCTGCCGGAAGAACGGGCTCAATTGGATGCGGGTGGGTGACTACCTCTGCTGCGTGGCGCCGATCGGGCTGTTCTTCGGCCGACTCGCCAATTTCGTGAACGGCGAGCTGTGGGGCAAGGCGACCGACGTGCCGTGGGCGATCGTCTTCCCCAATGGCGGCGACGTGCCCCGCCACCCGAGCCAGATCTACGAGGCGGGGCTCGAGGGACTGGCGCTGTTCGCCATCCTCAGCTGGCTGTTCTGGCGCACCGATGCGCGGACCAAGCCGGGCTTGCTGGGCGGCGTGTTCATCGGCGGCTACGGCCTGTTCCGCTTTGTCGTCGAGTATTTCCGCGAGCCCGATGCTCAGCTCGAGGATTTCGCGCGCATCACCCACCTGCACATGGGACAGTGGCTGTGCGTGCCGATGATCCTCGTCGGGCTCTATTGCATACTGACCGCAAAGGGCCGACGCCAGCGCGTCGAGCCCATTGCCGGGAGTGCCCCCGTCGCCTGATCTCGCCGCCCGGTTGCAGCGCCTCATCGCAGGCGGCGGGCCGATCCCGCTCGCCCAGTATATGGCGCTCGCAAACAGCCATTATTACGCGACCCGCGACCCGCTGGGCGCCGCCGGCGACTTCACCACCGCGCCCGAGATCAGCCAGATGTTCGGCGAGCTGATCGGGCTGTGGCTGGCCGACCTGTGGCTGCGCGCGGGGGTCGGCGCGGCGGCCTATGTCGAGCTCGGCCCGGGGCGCGGCACGCTCGCCGCCGATGCGCTGCGCGCGATGGGCAAGGTGGGCCTGCAGCCAGCGGTCCATTGCGTCGAGACCAGCCCGGTACTGCGCCAGGCGCAGGCCGAGCGGATCGCCGACGTCACCCACCACGACTCCATCGCTACGCTGCCCACC
Source organism: Sphingomonas sp. (assembly GCA_035309885.1). GTDB lineage: Bacteria > Pseudomonadota > Alphaproteobacteria > Sphingomonadales > Sphingomonadaceae > Solisphingomonas. The sequence goes on along the minus strand of DATGEV010000220.1, from coordinate 2,015 downwards.
GACCGGCCGCTGCTGATCGTCGCCAACGAATTCTTCGACGCGCTGCCGATCCGCCAGCTCGTCCGCACCGATGCCGGCTGGCGCGAGCGGATGGTCGACTGGCGGGGCGACCGGCTCGTCCCCACGCTTGGCGAGCAGCGCTTCGACGCGGTCATCCCCGCGCCGCTGGCCGACACTCCCATCGGCGGGATCGTCGAAACCTCGCCCGCCAGCGTCGCGATCCTGCGCGAGCTTGCCGCACGGATCGTCACGCAGGGCGGCGCGCTGCTGGCGATCGACTATGGCTATGAGGGGCCGCTCGCCGGCGACACGCTGCAGGCGCTCCACCGTCACCGCTTCGCCGATCCGTTCGAGGCGCCGGGCGAGCAGGATCTCACCGCGCATGTCGACTTCGCGGCACTGGCCGACGCCGCCCGCGCCGAGAGTGCAGTGGCGCACCTCATGATCTGCCAGGGCGCACTGCTCGCAGCACTCGGCATCCGGGCCCGCGCCGAGGCCCTCACCCGCGCCACGCCCGAACGCGCCGCCGAGATCGAGGCAGCGCGCGCGCGGCTCACCGAACCCGCCCAGATGGGCACCTTGTTCAAGGCGCTGGCGGTCACCGCCCCGCGCTGGCCGATACCCGGAGGATGGGCATGATCGACACTCGCGACGCGCGGCCCGAGGATGGCCCGGCGCTCGCCCGGATGGCGGCGGAGAGCTTCACCGACACCTTCGCGCATCTCTACAAGCCGCAGGATCTCGCCGCCTTCCTCGACCAGACCTTCGGGCCGGATGGTCTGCCCGCTGAGATCGGCCGACCCGACACCCGCGTCCGCGTCGCCGTCGATGGCGAGGCGATCGTCGGCTTCGCCAAGATCGCCCCCTGCCACCTCCCCTCGCCGCCGGTGCCGGAGGGCGCGGCCGAGCTCCACCAGCTCTATGTACTCAAGGGCTGGCATGGACAGGGCATCGCCCATGCGCTGATGGACTGGGTGATGGAGACCGTCCGCGCCGACGGGGCCTCGCACCTCGTGCTCAGCGTGTTCTCGGAAAACCACCGCGCGCAGCGTTTCTATGCGCGCTATGGACTGGCCGAGATCGGCGCCTATGGATTTCAGGTGGGCGACCAGATCGACGATGACCGCATCTGGAGCGTAGCCCTGTGACCGACGCCGCCAACCCCGTCGAGACGATCCGCGCCGATGCGCTGGCTGCCTTGCCCCACGCCTTTCTCGGGCGGCGCGGCGGGGTGTCGATCGGGCTGCATGCCGGGCTCAACGTCGGCTGGGGATCGGACGACGACCGTGCCGCCATCGCCGAGAATCGCAGGCGGGCGGTGGGCGCGGTGAAGCCGGGCGCGACGCTCGTCACCGTCCATCAGGTCCACAGCGCGCTGGCGGTGGTCGCCGAGCCCTGCCCCGACGACGCCCGCCCGCATGCCGACGCGCTCGTCACCGATCGGCCCGATCTGCTGATCGGCGTGCTCACCGCCGATTGCGTGCCGGTGCTGCTCGCCGACCCGCAAGCCGGCGTGGTCGGCGCCGCGCATGCCGGGTGGAAGGGCGCGATCGGCGGCGTCGTCGCCTCGACGGTCGCGGCGATGGAGACGCTCGGCGCTGATCGAAGCCGCATCGCCGCCGCGATCGGCCCCGCGATCGGCCGCGCGAGCTACGAGGTGGACGACGCCTTCCTCGCCCGTTTCTGCGAAACAGAAGCCGAGAATGAGCGCTTCTTCCTCGCCGGCCGCCGCGCGGGGCATCACCAGTTCGACATCGAGGCCTATGTCGCCGCCCGCCTCGCACTGGCGGGCGTGCGCCGCATCGAGGCGCTGGGCCTCGACACCTATGCCGATCCGAACCGCTTCTTCAGCTACCGCCGCGCCACCCATCGCGGCGAGCCGGGCTACGGCCGCCAGATCGCCTTGATCGGGCTGTAGGCGGCGCTGGGGGCGGCACACCAGATCGCGCATTGCCTCATGCCCGGTGTCGGGCACCCAAACCGAGATTAGCTCGCCCGCGCGATGGAGACGCGCT
>DATGEV010000219.1:0-3663 GCA_035309885.1 Sphingomonas sp. | reverse complement strand
AGTCGTCGTTCCGGTCGGCGCCATTCCCGCCCGAGCCTATCCAACCGGCGCCGCTCCAGCAGGCCGAATATCTGCCGATGACGACGCCCCCGGCGATGCTGTCGCCGGCGCCGACGCCGCATCTCAACGTCGATCTCGCCGCGCTGATGGAGACCTATCCGGGCGCCGGCGGACTGCGGATGGCGTCCGCCCCGCAGTCGCTGCGCATTCCGCGCGATCGCGAGACCGGGCATTTCATCGCGCCGATCAACATCAACGGCGTGCGGGTGCGCGCGATCATCGATACCGGCGCCCAGGAAACCATCCTGTCGGCGCGCGACGCGCGTGCGACCGGCGCCAACCGCGACATCGTCAGCACCGAGCCGATGGCCGGCATCGGCGGCTACACCACGCTCAACGTCACCCGCGTGCACTCGATGGAAGTGGCCGGCCAGCAGCTCGGCGGCTTCACCGCGGCGATCGGGCAGGAGGGCATTCCCTACACGCTGCTCGGCCAGACCGAGATCGCCCGGCTCGGCCGTATCGAGATCGAGGACGGCGTGATGACGATCACCCCGCGGTCGGCGGTGCTCGCCTCGCGCTGACGACGGGCAGCCGGCTGCGGCTCAGCGGTCGTCGAGAACCTGGCGCACCTTCCAGGCCAGCGCATCGATCGAGAAGGGTTTAGCCAGGAAGATCACGTCCGAATCCACCATCCCGCTGTGGACGATGGCGTTGCGCGTATAGCCGGTGGTGTAGAGCACCTTGAGCGTGTGGTGTCGCGCGAGCAACTGTTCGGCCAGTTCGCGCCCGGTCATGTCGGGCATGACGATATCGGTGAACAGCAGGTCGACATGCGGGTGCGCGGCGAACTGGTCCAGCGCCTGCTGCGCGTTCGCGGCGTGGACAACGGTGTAGCCGAGCTCGCGCAGCGCCTCGACCGACATATGGCGGACGCGCGGCTCGTCCTCCACGACCAGGATCACCTCGCCGGGGTTGCCCGGGGGGATGCTGGCGCGGCCGTTCCACGCCGCCGGCCCAGCCTCTTCCCGCTCGGTGCCGACATGGCGCGGCAGGTAGATCTTGACCGTGGTGCCGCGGCCGACCTCCGAATAGATCTTGAGATGCCCGCGGGACTGTTTGACGAAGCCGAACACCTGACTGAGCCCGAGTCCGGTGCCGCGCCCCACTCTTTTGGTGGTGAAGAACGGCTCGAACGCGTGCTCCACCTCATTGGCCGACATGCCGGACCCGACGTCGCTCATCGAGATCATCACATATTGGCCGGCCAGCACGTCCTCGTGCGCGTGGACATAGCGCTCGTCGAGCTCGGTGTTGGCGGTCTCGACAATGAGCTGGCCGCCGTCGGGCATCGCGTCGCGCGCGTTCACCGCGAGGTTGACCAGCGCGCTCTCGATCTGGACGGGATCGGCATGTACCGCCCAGAGACCGCCGGCGAGCACCGTCTCGATCCGGATCGTCTCGCCCAGCGTGCGCTCCAGCAGTTCGGACATGCCGCTGACCAGCCTGTTCGCGTCGACCACGCGCGGCTCCAGCGGCTGCTGACGCGAAAAGGCGAGCAGGCGCGCGGTCAGCGTGGCGGCGCGCTGGGCACCTTCCTGGGCGCCGGCGATGCATCGGTCGACGTCGGGATTCTCGCCGCCGGTCAGCTTGCGCCGCGCCATGTCGAGATTGCCGATCACGATCGCCAGCATGTTATTGAAATCGTGCGCGATACCGCCCGTGAGCTGGCCCACCGCCTCCATCTTCTGGAGCTGGTGCACCTGTGTCTGCGCGGCGCTGCGCTGGGCAACCTCCTCGCGTAGCCGCTGGTTGGTGTGCTCCAGGTCGGTCTCGCGCCGGTGCCCGTCGCGCACCGCGACGACCGCGATCAGCGCGACGAGCAGCGCGCTGGCCAGGAGCAGGATGCGTGCCAGCATCGTCACCCAGGCGGCATTCTCGGTGCGCGCCGCGAGCAGCCGGTCCTCGTTGGCGATCATGGTGGCGATGAGATTGCGAACTTCGATCATCAGGGCGTTGCCATGCCCGCCGCGCATGATCGCGATCGCGTCCGCCGATTTGTCCATGCGCGCCAGCGTCACCGTGGTGGCGAGTTCGTCGAGCTTGGCGCGGATCGCCGATCGCAGCTGCACGATCTCCCGGCTCTTGCGGGAGGCGCCGGCGGTCGCTGCCTGGAGCGCGTCGAGTTCGTCGGGGAGGCGGCTGGCCGCCATCTCGTAAGGCCCGAGATATTCGGGGCGACCGGACAATAGGTAGCCGCGCTGGCCGGTCTCGGCGTCGACGGTCAGCAGCAGGATGCGGTTGAGCCGATTTTCGACCTCGAGCGTATGGCGCACCCAGCCGACTGCAGCCTCCTGCCGCGCCGACAGCCAGATCGCGCTGAGCACGGTTAGCGCGAGCAGTACGAAGCCCGCGATCAGGGGCAGCAATGTCCGAGCCGGCCGGGGGATCGCGAGCATGGGCTGCCTTTCGAACACGTCGATGGGCCTGGATAGGCGGCGATCGCCGTCGATCGAGTCCCCTCGTCGCACTGATCCGCAACGCATCCGTTATGAAAGCGATCCCCGGCGGTGTCGGGGATCAGTCATTTTTCCGCCGCGCCTGTTCAGGACGGGGGACGACCCGCTTGCCCCACACAGCGAAAGGCCGCCCCGATCCCCCGATCGGCGCGGCCTCTCTTGCCACCCACGTGACGAAAGGGATCAGGCGACCTGGGTCGCCGTCATGTCGTTGGGGTCGCGCAGCACATAGCCGCGGCCCCACACCGTCTCGATATAATTGTCGCCGTCGCACGCGAGGCTGAGCTTCTTGCGCAGCTTGCAGATGAAGACGTCGATGATCTTGAGTTCGGGCTCGTCCATGCCGCCGTAGAGATGGTTCAGGAACATCTCCTTGGTGAGCGTGGTGCCCTTGCGGAGCGACAGCAGCTCCAGCATCGCATATTCCTTGCCCGTCAGGTGCACGCGGGCGGTATCGACCTCGACCGTCTTGGCGTCGAGGTTCACCGACAGCTTGCCGGTCTTGATGACCGACTGCGAATGACCCTTGGAGCGGCGCACGATCGCATGGATGCGCGCCACCAGCTCCTCGCGGTGGAAGGGCTTGGTGACATAATCGTCGGCGCCGAAGCCGAGCGCGCGAACCTTGCTGTCCATTTCGGATACGCCCGACAGGATCAGCACCGGCGTCTGCACCTTGGCGACGCGCAGGCGCTTGAGCACGTCATAGCCGTGCATGTCGGGCAAGTTCAGGTCCAGACAGATGATGTCATAGTCGTACAACTTGCCCAGATCGAGGCCTTCCTCGCCGAGATCGGTCGTATAGACGTTGAAGCCTTCGGCGCCGAGCATCAGCTCGATTGCCTTGGCCGTCGTAGGATCATCTTCGATTAGAAGAACGCGCATCGGTCCATCCCCGTCAGCCCCGTCACGCCACCCCGCGCAACTGTACTGTATTAACCATTACGGGGATGAAGGAAAAAGGTTAACTGCTGGTAAAATGATTTCGAGACGAATTGGTGACGAATTTGCCCGGGCGTGGCCGGCATGGCACAGGGGCGGTCATGCTGGACGACCGAATTCTGTTCATCGACGCCGAGGCGATCCTTCTCGACAAGCCGGCCGGGCTACCGGTCGATGCGCCGCGCGCGGGCGGGCCGAGCGT
>DATGEV010000218.1:0-4012 GCA_035309885.1 Sphingomonas sp. | reverse complement strand
ATGTCGGTGCTCCCTGTCGAGCGGAGCACCGATCATGAGCAAGCGACCACGCGTGCACGAGCGGTGGGCGCATCTGCGCTTCTCGGTGATCGGACAGCTATTGGCGGCACCTCCCGACAAGGGCGAGCTGCGGGTTGCGATCGAAGCGCTCAGCCAGCGCACGTGGGTGCATCCAACCACAGGTGAGCCGGTCCGCTTCGGCTTCTCCACGATTGAGCGCTGGTATTATCGCGCGGCTCGCGAGCGCACCGATCCGGTTGGTGTGCTGCGCCGCAAGCTGCGTGCCGATGCCGGACAGCAGGTCGCAGTCAGCGATGCCGTGCGCCAAGCGCTCCTTGCTCAGTATGACGCGCACAGGAGCTGGAGCGTCCAGCTTCACCACGACAACCTGATTGCGCTGGCGGCGTCCACGCCCGATCTCGGGCCGGTTCCGTCCTATCCGACGTTGCGTCGATTCATGCGCCACAATGGCCTCGACAAGCGGCGGCGCCTCACGCCACGCACCACGCATGGCGCCGAACGCGCCGAGGCGCGCGTCGATGATCGAGAGGTTCGCCGCTACGAGGCCGAATATGTGAATGGCCTGTGGCACTGGGACTGCCACCACGGCTCGCGCAAGGTACTGACGGCGCGCGGCGAGTGGGTGACACCGATCCTGTTCGGCGTGCTCGACGACCGCTCGCGGCTTGCCTGCCATCTGCAATGGTATCTGGCCGAGACCGCTGAGGTGATCGCGCATGGCCTGTCCCAGGCGTTCCAGAAGCGCGGCCTGCCGCGCGCCGCATTGAGCGACAACGGCGCGGCGATGACGGCCGCCGAGATCAGTGAGGGCCTGACACGGTTCGGTGTCCTGCATCATACGACGCTCCCTTATAGTCCGTACCAGAATGCCAAGCAGGAAGCGTTCTGGGGGCCGGTCGAGGGCCGTCTGATCGCCATGCTGGAGCATGTATCGGACTTGACCTTGGCCTTCTTGAACGAGGCTACACAGGCCTGGGTCGAGCACGAGTACAATCGCAAGCGCCACGCCGAGATCGGCACGACGCCGCTCGCGCGCTTCCTCGAAGGGCCCGCCGTCACGCGGACGTGCCCGGACAGTAATACCCTGCGGCTGGCCTTCACACGGCAAGCGCACCGCACCCAGAAGAAGAGCGACGGCTCGATCGTGATCGAGGGCCGCCGCTTCGAGGTGCCGAACCGCTACCGGCATCTCGCGCGCATCGAGGTTCGCTACGCCGCGTGGGACCTCGGTCTCATCCATCTCGTCGACGAGCGCACCGGCAACGTGCTGGCCCGGCTCTACCCGCAGGACAAGACGCTCAATGCCAGCGGCCTGCGCCGTACGCTCGATCCGCCCACCATCGCGGCAGCACAGCCGGCACCGTCAGCGCCGGCATCGTCGATCCCGCCGCTGCTGCAACGCCTGCTCGATCAGCAGTCGAGCAGCGGTTTGCCGCCAGCCTATCTGCCTAAGGACGATGTCAGCGACGATGACGGAGAGACCTCGTGAACAAGAAGATGCTCGGCCTCTATGGCCTCAAGTGGAACCCGTTTGCGCCCGACGTGCCGGTCGAGGCGCTGCATGTCAGCCGACGCATCGATCAGTTCTGCTGGCGCGTCGAGCAGCTCGTTGGCGAAGGCGGCTTCGCCCTCGTCGCCGGCGCGCCCGGAACCGGCAAGTCGGTGACCTTGCGCATTCTCGCCGAGCGCCTCGGCAACCAGCGCGACGTCAAGATCGGCATCGTCACAAGGCCGCAGGCCAACCTCGCCGACTTCTATCGCGAGATGGGCGATCTGTTCGGCGTCGAGCTGGCCCCACACAACCGATGGGCCGGCACCAAGGTCCTGCGCGAGCGCTGGCAGACCCACATCGATGCCGCGCTGTCGCGGCCCGTGCTGATCGTTGACGAGGCCCAAGAGATGCCGCAAGCCGTCCTCGCCGAGCTGCGACTGCTATCGTCGGCCCGTCTCGACAGCCACATCCTGCTCACCGTCGTGCTCGCCGGTGATGGCCGCCTGCTCGAACGCCTGCGATCCGAGGAATTGGCTCCGCTCGGCAGCCGCCTGCGCGTGCGACTTGCATTGGAGCGAGCGGCCCCCGACGAACTGCAAGAGCTATTGCAGCATGGCTTGCAAAAGGCCGGCGCCGTCAAGCTGATGACGCCCGAGCTGATCGCCACCCTCGCCGATCACGCGCAAGGCAATCCGCGCGCCCTGATGATCATCGCCGGTGAGCTGCTCGCCGTCGCCGCGCAGCGCGAGGCCCGCCAAATCGACGAGAAGCTGTTCCTGGAGACCTGCGCGCCGGCCCCCGAGCCCAAGACTGCTGGGCGGCGCAGATGAGCCTGCTGCCGGTCGAGCCGGCGTGGCGCCTCGCCGAGCGCAAGGAGGAGCACCGTTGGCTCGTGGCCGGGCTGTGGGGCGAGCAGGCCGTCGGCATCGTCGGTGGCGAGCCCAAGTGCTGCAAGTCGTTCCTGGCGCTCGACCTCGCCGTCGCGGTCGCCGCTGGCGTCCCGTGCATGCGCCGCTTCACCGTACCGCGCGCCGGTCGCGTGCTGCTGTTCGCCGCCGAGGACGCCCTTCACATCGTGCGCCGCCGTCTCGATGGCATCTGCGAGGCCGCCGGCGTCGCGCTCGCCGATCTCGACATCCAGGTCATCACCGCACCGACCCTGCGCCTCGACATGGTGGCCGATCGCGACAGCCTCTCCGAGACCGTCGCCCGGCTGCGCCCGCGCCTGCTCATCCTCGATCCGTTCGTGCGATTGCATCGCATCGACGAGAACGCCAGCGGCGAGGTCGCACCATTGCTGGCCTACCTGCGCGAGCTGCAACGCCGGCACGGCGCCGCCGTGCTCGTCGTCCACCACGCCCGCAAGGGCGCCGGCAACGCCCGCGCCGGTCAAGCCCTGCGCGGATCGTCCGAGTTCCACGCCTGGGGCGACAGCAATCTCTATCTCCGCCGCGACGGCGATGATCTCAGCCTGACGGTCGAGCACCGCGCCGCCCCGCCGCTCGGGCCCTTGGCGGTGGCACTCACCCAGCGCGGTCCCGCGTTCGCATTGGAGGTTGTCGATCGGACCGAGCCGGCCATCACGAGTCCGGCGCCGAACTCGCTCGACGACCGCATCCTTGCGGCGCTCGCCGAAACCGAGGCATCAATGCCGTTCGCCGATCTGCGAGCCCGCATCCGCGTCCGTGCCGCCACGCTCTACCAGCATCTCGCCGCTTTGGCCGCCGCCGGCCGCCTGGCCAAGACCGAGACCGGCTACCGCCTCGCCGAGAACTGATAACGCGCCAGCGACAACCAGGATGAGAAGGGCCTCAGCGCCCGACTTCCCAGTTCCGCTTCCCAACTATCCTACAGCCGGCGGGAACGGGAACTGGGAAGTTCTCGCAATACGGCCATCGATTGCAGTGATCACATGCCCCTCAAAAAGCGTGATCGGGCTTATTGCCGTCATCGAAGGCATGCACGGGACGCCACGGCGGGTTGTCGCCCTCGATGGCGTAGCGAAACCGAATGCTGTCGACATCGAGATTGGCCTCGACCGGCAAGGCGGCATCAGCAAGCGCATTCTGCCGGCGTAGCGCGATGAGCTGATCCTGCGGATATATCCACGAGACCGAAGCCATGTAAGTTCGGTCGGTCGAGCGCAGCTCTACGTGGTAGGTGCGCCGATCCGTGTTGATCACGAGATTGGTGACAACATCCGGCCGCGTCGGCTTGACCAGGATGTGGACTCTCTTGGCATTGGCGGTCCCGCTTTCAGTGTCGCCTATGATCCATCGCACGGTGTCGCCGGCTGCGACTGGTCCGGAGCCGACGAGCTGCTCACCCTCCTGGAGGGCGATGTCCGTCACCTGTGCGGGGGCGCTGTAGACCTGGTAAAGGGCGCCGTCGGCAAACGGATAGACCTGTACGGCGTTGATGTAGCCGTTGCGGCTCGGCTGCACCCGGGCGGCGGCGTTGGCGAGATCGACACGCTGTCGCGGATCGCGCGGCTCCGCA
>DATGEV010000217.1:0-7101 GCA_035309885.1 Sphingomonas sp. | reverse complement strand
CGTCGATCACATTGAGGCCGGCACGGGTCGATCCGCCGGGACTCGCCACCCGGTCGGCAAGCTGCGCGGGGCTCTCGTCCGATCCGGCGGCGAGCAACGCCGCCCCCTCGACCGTGGCAAGCGCGAGCCGTGCAGCCTGATCCTCGGGCAGACCCTGTGCGACGCCGGCCTTGGTCAGCGCGTCGACGAAGCGGAACAGGAAGGCCGGGCCGCAGCCCGACACCGCGGTCGCCGCGCCGAACATCACCTCGTCGTCGATCCACTCGGTGAGGCCGAGCGGACGCGCCAGCGCCTCTGCCTCGGCGCGCGCGGTGGCATCCGCGGCGGCATCGGCATGGAGCAGCATCACGCCCTTGCCGATCGCGACCGGCGTATTGGGCATGATCCGCACGATCGCGCGATGGACCGGGAAGCGCTTGGCCAGCGCCGGCACCTCGGCGCCGGCGAGCACCGAGACGATCAGCGTCCCCTCGCCTACCATCGGTGCGAGCGCGGGCACCGCCTTGTCGAGCTTCTGCGGCTTCATCGCCAGCACCAGCACGGCGGGCATCTCGCCATCGGGCGGCGGCTGCTTATGGACGGTCACGCCGCCGTCGACCGGCGCGCCCGACGGACGGATCACCGTGATGCGCGCCGGATCGATCCCGGCGGCGAGCCAGCCGCGCAGCATCGCGCCGCCCATATTGCCCGCACCCGCGAGCCAGATCGGCCCACCACCCGCCAAGGCTTCGCCCGCGATCATCACGCTTCTCCGCGCGTCTCGATCAGCGCCGAGGCGATCGCGTCGGCCGGCGTCTTGTTGCCCCACAGCACGAACTGGAACACCGGATAGAAGCGCTCGCACTCGTCGATCGCGGTTTCGATCAGCGTTTCGGCCTGATCGAGGCTGAGCACGCTCTCGCCGTCACCCTCGACCAGCGTGGCGTTGCGGTAGAGCGCGAGGCCCGACGCCGCCCACAGCTCGAAATGGCCGAGCCAGAGCTGCTCGTTGATGAGGCCGATCGTCTCATAGACGGCGATGCGCTTGTCGGCGGGCACGCGGATGTCGGGCATGGCGAGGAATTGCAGCACGCGATCTTCCGAGCGCCACACGCCGCGCAGCTCATATTGCGTCCAGCTGCCCTGCACGGTGGCGACGACCTCGTCCTCGCCCATCCGCTCACACGTCCAGCCATGCGCCTGGAAGTAATCTTCCAGCATGTCGATCGGCGCGCATGCCTCGCTGCGCGCGTCCTCGAGTTCGTCGAGCTTCATCGTGGCGCTCCCCTTACCGCACCCGTCGCGAGACGCCTAGCTGTGGCGTTGTGACGGGCCCGCGGCAAGGGCGGCCCCCACGAAAGCTGTGGAGAACCCAGCGGTTCAGAGATTGTTTGGGATGCCGTACCGGCCCGCTCCCCCAACCGGCCACCCAACGGCAGTATCATATGGGTGGCCGGGCGGGGGAGCGGGCCGGTGCGGTCGAATGCGCTCAAAGCGCATTTCCAAACAATCTCTCAGCCCTTGAGATCGCCGGAGGCGCCAAACAGCTTGTCTTCGACCGCGTCGAGGCGCGCCTTGAGCGTATCGGCCTCGTCGCGGGCGGCGGCGGCCATCACCTTCACCGCGTCGAATTCCTCGCGGCTGACGAAGTCCATGCCACCGAAGACGCCCTTCATCTTCTCGCGCATCTGGGCCTCGGCCTCGCGACCTGCGCCGGCGACGGTGCCGGCGAGGCCGTTCATCAGCTTCACGATGTCATCAAGGAAACGATTTTCGGACTGCATCTTGATCTCCCACGGGAGCGATGGCGCCCCGGTCAGAGCTGCACTTGGGCGCTGGATTGCGCGGGCGCAAGCGTCTCGGCCTCGGGATTCAACGCGTCGATTTCATGATTGAGCCACGCCGCGAAGCAGATCCACGCCAGATAGGGCAGCATCAACGCCGCCGCGCGCGGCCGGATCCGCGCGAAGGCGAGGATCGTCACCACGGTCAGCAGGATCATCAGCAGGATGATCGCAAACGCAGCCCCCGCCTTGTGCACGGCGAAGAACACCGGCGACCAGGCGAGGTTGAGCGCGAGTTGGAGCACGAACAGCGTGATGCCGATCCAGCGCCCGTCCGCACCGCGCGCCGCCAGCACCATCGCCAGCGCCAGCCCGATCAGGATGTAGAGCAGCGTCCAGACCACCGGGAAGACCCAGGCGGGCGGCATCGCCGCCGGCTTCACCAGCACCGCGAACCACGGATTGGAGTCGCCCGAACCCGCCGCCACGCCCGACAATATGCCAAGAAACAGGATCAGCGGCACCGTCACCAGCGCCACCCGCAAGAAAGACATCCTCAACTGACCCGGCAACGCCAGTTCGCTCATCGCCTCATCCCCCAACAGCCTTGCGGCCACTTGCCCCATTTCGGGAAGTCATGGAGGTATCGTGTTGCAGCGCCGCGTCAACCACTTGGCCGCGAGGGCTGCTTGATCGCGCCGACCAGGAATTCGACATTGCCTTCGGGCCCGGTGATCGGGCTGGTCGTGACGCCTTCGACCGCCCAGCCGATCGAGCCGAGCCAGTCGACCACCTCGTCGCAAACGCGCTGGTGGACGGCGGCATCGCGCACCACGCCGCCCTTGCCGACCTCCTCGCGCCCCGCCTCGAACTGCGGCTTGATCAGCGCGGCGAGACGCGCGCCCGGCTTCGCCAGCCCGAGGGCGGCGGGCAGCACCTTGGAGAGCGCGATGAAACTCGCGTCGCACACCACCAGATCGAGCGGATCGGGGATCTGCTCGGCGGTGAGGTGGCGGGCGTTGACCCGCTCCAGCACCACCACACGCTCGTCAGAGCGCAGCTTCCACGCGAGCTGGCCGTGGCCGACATCCACCGCATAGACCTTCGCGGCGCCGCGCGTCAGCAGCACGTCGGTGAAGCCGCCGGTCGAGGCGCCGACATCGATCGCGGTCAGCCCGGTCGCGTCCCAGCCGAAATGGGAGAGCGCATGATCGAGCTTGAGCCCGCCGCGCGACACCCAGGGATGATCGCGCCCCTTCACCTCCAGCGGCGCCTCAGGGCTGAGCGGCTGGCCGGCCTTCTCCACCTTGCGGTCGCCCGAATAGACGAGCCCCGCGAGGATCAGCGCCTGCGCGCGCGTGCGGCTTTCGGCGAGGCCGCGATCGGTGACGAGCTGGTCGGCGCGGATCGTGCGGCTCATGCGGTTGCGGCTCCCGGACGGCCAAGTATTGCAGTTCTTGCAATCAAGAAAACATTACTCGCAATTGTAATAAACTTACGTCGAATATATGTACCGTTTCGTCGCAGGGCAACGCCAGCTCCCCCCTCCCCCAAGGCGTTGCCCTGCGCAAAACCCCCGAAAATCGCGAGAAAAAGCAAGCGCGAGACATTGCGCCTCGGCTCGATCCGATTGCCCACCTGGCAATGGCCAAGGGCAGCGCTGGCGGATTCGCGCGCCGTGCCCGGCTCGGCTCCGGGCTAAGCCAAAGCGAAACGGGCCGGGCTCGCTGCCCGGCCCGCAATCGTCAGGCGCGCACCTCGCCGACAACCACGCCCACCGAATTGTGGCGCAGCGCCTTCAGCGCGGCTTCCACCATCGCGTCGGCGTCGAGCCCGGCTTCGGCGTACTGCTTCTCGGGCTTGTCATGCGCCTGGAAGATATCCGGCAGGCGCAGCGTGCGGATCTTGAGGCCGGTGTCGGTCAACCCCTCGTCCGACGCCAGCGTCAGCACATGCGCGCCTAGGCCGCCGATGGCGCCCTCCTCGACGGTCAGCACGACCTCGTGCGTGGTGCACAGTTTGCGGATCAGCGCCTGATCGAGCGGCTTGGCGAAGCGCAGATCGGCCACCGTGGTCGAAAGGCCCTGCGCGTCGAGCCGGTCAGCGGCCTTGAGCGCCTCTTCGAGACGCGTGCCGAGCGACAGGATCGCTACCTTTTTGCCCTCGCGGACGATGCGCCCCTTGCCGATCTCCAGCTTCTGCGGGGTCGCCGGCAGTTCGAGGCCGACGCCGTTGCCGCGCGGATAGCGCAGAGCGATGGGGCCGGCGTCATAGAGCGCGGCGGTGTGGACCATGTGGACCAGCTCCGCCTCGTCGGCCGCCGCCATCACCACCATGTTGGGCAGCGTCGCGAGATAGGTGATGTCGAATGAGCCGGCATGGGTCGAGCCGTCGGCGCCGACCAAGCCGGCGCGGTCGATCGCGAAGCGGACCGGCAGGTTCTGGATCGCGACGCCGTGGACCACCTGATCATAGGCGCGCTGCAGGAAGGTCGAGTAGATCGCGCAGAACGGGCGCTGACCCTGTGCCGCAAGACCGGCGGCGAATGTGACGGCGTGCTGCTCGGCAATGCCGACGTCGAAGGTCCGCTCTGGGAACTTCTGCTGGAACTTGTCGAGGCCGGTGCCCGACGGCATCGCCGCCGTGATCGCGCAGATGCTGCTGTCGCGCTCGGCCTCGGCGATCAGCGCCTTGGCGAACACGCCGGTGTAGCTCGGCGGCCCGGCAGGCGCCTTGGCCTGCTCGCCGGTGATCACGTCGAACTTCTGGACGCCGTGATACTTGTCCGCCGCCTTCTCGGCCGGCGCGTAGCCATGGCCTTTCTTGGTGACGACGTGAATCAGGATCGGGCCCTCGGCCGCGTCGCGGACATTCTCCAGCACCGGGATCAGGTGATCGAGGTTATGGCCGTCGATCGGGCCGACATAATAGAAGCCCAGCTCCTCGAAGAGCGTGCCGCCGATCGCCATGCCGCGGGCGAACTCGTCGGTCTTGCGCGCGGCGTCGGCGAGCGGACGCGGCAAGCGCTTGGCGAACTTCCTGGCGAGATCGCGCAGCGACAGGAAAGACGCGCTCGACACGATGCGCGCCAGATAGGCGGACAGGCCACCCACCGGCGGCGCGATCGACATGTCGTTGTCGTTGAGGATGACGATCAGGCGATTGCCCGCCTGCTCGGCATTGTTCATCGCCTCATAGGCCATGCCCGCGGACATCGAGCCGTCGCCGATCACCGCGATCGCCTTGCCCGGCTGGCCGGTCAGCTTGTTGGCCACCGCGAAGCCGATCGCAGCCGAGATCGAGGTCGACGAGTGCGCCGCGCCGAACGGATCATATTCGCTCTCGGCGCGCTGGGTGAAGCCGGACAGGCCGCCGCCCTGGCGCAACGTGCGGATGCGGCTGCGGCGCCCGGTCAGGATCTTGTGGGGATAGGCCTGGTGGCCCACGTCCCAGATCAGCTTGTCGTCGGGCGTGTTGAACACATAGTGGAGTGCGGTGGTCAGCTCGACCACGCCAAGACCGGAGCCGAGGTGGCCGCCGGTCACGCCGACCGCCGAAATCATTTCGGCGCGCAGCTCGTCCGCCACCTGGCGCAGCTGTTCGGGCTTCAGTCGGCGGAGCTCGACCGGGGTATCGATGGTGTCCAGCAGGGGGGTTGCGGGGCGTTCCGACAAAATAGATCTCCTTGGACCGCGCTGCTTACGCCAAGCGACCGGTCCTGTCGAACAATGAACAAAGCTTAAGATGAAGGTTTTAGCCGAGTGTGGCCGCGGCGCACGCCGCGCAGCGACCGCGAACCTCGATCACCGGGCGCTCGGGGAGGAAGCCGACGCTCTGTGCGGCGGCGCGCACGCGGCCGGCGACCGCATCATCATCGACATGTGTTGCCTGGCCGCAACGATCGCACACCAGGAAGATGCAGTCATGGTGGCAGCCGGGGTGAGGATTGGCGATGAAGGCGTTGGCGCTCTCGATCCGCTGGGCGAGGTTGTTCGCCACGAACAGGTCGAGGATGCGATAGACCGAATTGGCCGCCACCCGCCGCGCCTGCGCGGCTGAAAGCTGCTCGGTGATGTCATAGGCCGAAGCAGGGCGCTCGCAGCGGCTCAGCGTGTCGAACACGGCGGCGCGGAGAGCCGTCCACTGCTCGCCCTGCGCCTCCAGAGTCGCCTGCGCGGCGGCGGCGAGCGCGGCTCCGTGATGATGCGCATGGGCGTGGGCCCGCGTCGCGGTGATGGGTTCAGCCATGCCCGCCAAACTAGGCGTGGCGGCGCCCCACGACAAGATCGGGACCGTTCGGATCGCGGCGATGCGAATGCCCGACATGACCGCGCGCATTGAGGCGATGCGCGCCGGCGAGCAGCGCCACGCCCGCCATCGTGCTGGCAATCTCGGGCAGGCCCTCGGCGCGGATCAGGCCGACGCCCATCAGCGCGAGCCCGGCACTCCCGATCAGCAGCGGACGCAGATCGTGATGCGCGAGATAGCCCCGCCCCAGCGCCACCGCGCCGATCAATATGGCGAGCGCGAAGCCGATCTCGTGCCACGCCGGATTCGCCAGCGCCGCGCCCGCCGAGGCCAGCGTCGCCGCCAGCAGCACGGTCGCGACGCAATGGATCAGGCAGAGGCTGGAGAGCCCGATCGCCATCCGGTCGAGCCGGTTGATCGAACGGTCGGTCGAAGAGTCGGGGAGGTCCGTCGTCATGCCCGGCATATGGCATTGGTCAGGAAATGATACAATATCTCATTTCAACAATGACACACCCACTCCCTCCGCCCGGCCTTCTCCGTTCGAGCTGAACTTGTCGAGGGGCGAACGGAGAGAGGCCGCGCATCAACCGGCCATTGTCTGCGCTCCATCCGCCGCGCTAAGCCCTCGTCATGTCCGACGCCACCACCACCGCCCCAGCGCTCCGCCTGCCCGGCCGCCCGGCCGCCCCCCGCCCCGCCCCGCGCGCGTTCGGCGGCTGGTTGCTGGTGGTGGCGGCATTGGTGCTGGCGATCGTGGTGGTGGGTGGCATCACGCGGCTCACCGAAAGCGGGCTGTCGATCGTCGAGTGGAAGCCGATCCGCGGCGCGATCCCGCCGCTCACCCCGGCCGAATGGCAGGCCGAGTTCGACAACTACAAGCACATCCCCCAGTATGAGCAGTTCAACCAGGGCATGACGCTCGACGGGTTCCAGCACATCTATTTCTGGGAATATCTGCACCGCCTGATCGCGCGCGGGATCGGCACGGTGCTGCTTGGCGTGCTGGCGGTGTTCTGGTGGCGGCGCGCGATCCCCGAGGGCTATGGCGCGCGCGCGGTGCTGATCTTCGCGCTGGGCGGGCTGCAGG
>DATGEV010000216.1:0-14809 GCA_035309885.1 Sphingomonas sp. | reverse complement strand
GGCATCGTCGCCAACAGCTGGTTCGACGTGAAGACCGGTTCGACCGTCTATTGCGTGGCTGCGCCGGGCTCGTCCGATCCCAACGCGCGCGGGCCGCAGAACATGCGCGTCACCACGCTCGGCGACTGGGTGAAGGCCGCCGAACCCGGCGCGCGCAGCTTCGCCGTCTCGGGCAAGGACCGCGCCGCGATCACGATGGCCGGCCAGCATGCCGACGGTGTCTATTGGTGGGTGGACGGCGCGGGCTTCACCACCTCCGCCTTCGCCGGCCCGGCGACGCCTGCGGTCACCCAGCCGGCCGCTGCGTTCAACTCGGCGCTCTTTGCCCGCTGGAAGGCCAAGCCGCCGCAGCTCTGGGCGACGCCGTCGGCCGCTTGTGCACCGCTGGAGCAGCCGCATCATTTCGGCCAGATCGACATCTCCGGCCATGTCCCGCCCGACATCGCCGCGCATGTCGAGGACAATCCCCAGTTCCTCAAGACCACCGACTTCCAGGACAATCTGCGCGCCTCGCCGCTGTTCGACGCGACCGTCGTCGACTTTGCCGAGCAGCTGATCGCGCGCGAGCATCTCGGCCGTGGCCCCGCCACCGACGTGCTGGCGGTGAGCCTGTCGGCCAACGACTATATCGGCCACCGCTACGGCAATGGCGGCGCGGAGATGTGCGTGCAGCAGGCCTCGCTCGATGCCACGCTCGGTCGACTGGTCAGCGATATGGAGACGCTCGGCGTGCCCGTGATGGTTGTGCTCACCGCCGATCATGGCGCGACCGACGCCGCCGAGCGCGAGCATGAGCATGAGCATGAGCCCAAGGCCAGCCGACTCGACAGCTACGCCTTCGTAAGCCGTCTCAACAAGGCGGTGATGAAGGCGACGGGGCTGAGCTACGAGCCGATCGTCGGCGACGATCCGCAGCAGCTCACCATCAATGTCGGCCCCGACGGGGCGCTGCGCGCCAAGGTCCGCGACGCCGCGCTTGCCTGGTTGAAGCAGCAGCCCGAGGTGCGCGAGGTCTTTACCCGCGATCAGGTCGAGGCGGCCACCGTGCCCCCGCACACCGCGCCGGACCAGCTCAGCTTCGCCCAGCGCTTCCACGAGAGCTATGACAAGGACCGTTCGGGCGACATCGCGGTCGCCTATGCCGAGCGCACTACCTTCGGCATGCCGCGTGGCCCCGGCGACGTGGTGGCGGGCCACGGCTCACCCTGGGATCATGACCGCGAGGTGCCGATCCTGTTCTGGTGGCCGGGCGCCGGCGCCGACGCGCGCACCACGCCGATCGAGACGGTCGACATCGCCCCGACGCTCGCCGCGCTGGCCGGCGTGAAGACTCCGGAAGTCGACGGCCAGTGCGTCGACCTCGGCGGACAAATGTGCGCGAAGTGACGAAGGCGCCGCTCAGCGCATACTGAACGGCGTCACCCCCTTGCCCAGTGTATTGGTGCCGATCTTCAGCGGCTCGTGGCTGAAATCGATGACGAAGGTGGTAGGGTAGGTCGCGCCCGGCGCCATCGTCGCGGTGTTGCCGGCGATCGTCAGCCCGGCCGAGGGATTGGTCCGTTCCTCAGCGGCGACGACGATGTAGCCGGAGTGATTTTCCTTGTCCGGCCCCTGCACCATGATGTTGCGCGCGACCAGCCCGGTCGAGCCCGCGCACAGATCGACGATATAGTTGGTGGCGTGCCCCTGTGAATCGTCGAAGCTGTTGTCGGTGGCCGATACCTGTGCCGCGCGGCTCTTCAGATAATGACCACCGCGGCCCTTCTCGAAGCGGCTGCGGGTAACGAACAGCCGGCCATAATGGCCGACATAGATCGAATGTGCGCAGGACAAGCCGCGATCGCAGCGGCCGAGGCCGGAGAAGGTCGAGCGATCCACCCGGATCGTCGCGGCGGGATCGTCGGCCGAGAGGATGCCCTCCTCCGAATTGCGGAAGGTCGCGTTCATGACGGTGAGCCCGCCATGCTCGATGCGGATGCCGGCGCCGTTGCCATCGGGCACGCGCAGGTTCTGGAAGGTGATGCCGTCGACCATCGCATCCTGCCCGCGCAGCACGAGCGTCGCCTTGCCCTCACAGATGCCGCCGTCGAAGATCACGGTGCCGCTGGTGCGCGCCCGGAAGGCAATGCGGCCATGCTCGACGATGGTGCAATCGCGATAGGTGCCGGGCGCGATCAGGATCGTCGCGTCGCCGCCATTGGTGGACCGCACCGCGTCATCGAGCCGGTAGAAGCCCTTGCCCGTCTCCTCCACCACGAAGGGCGCGGTGGACGGCGCCGGCGTCTGGGCGTGGACCGAAGAGGCGAACCCCAGAACCGCAAGCGGGAACAGCAGATGCTTCATGGGCTTACTCCGAACAGGCGGGCGGACGCTGCCACGCCCGCCCCGGGCCCTCAAGCCCCGGTCCGAAGCAGCCCTAGTCCAAATTGGGACGCAGCCAGCGCTCCGCCGTGTCGAGATCGACGGCGCGGCGGACGGCATAGTCCTCCAGCTGGTCGCGGCCGACGCGCGCGACGCCGAAATAATCGGCATCGGCATGGCCGAAGTAGAAGCCCGACACCGCGGCGGTCGGGAACATCGCGAAATGCTCGGTCAGCGTGATGCCGGTGGCTTCGGTGGCGCCCAGCAGATCGAACAGGATCGGCTTCAGGCTGTGATCCGGGCAAGCCGGATAGCCGGGCGCCGGGCGGATGCCGCGATACTGCTCGCGGATCAGCGCCTCGTTGGTGAGCTGCTCGCCCGGCGCATAGCCCCAGAGATCGGAGCGGACATGCGCGTGCAGCCGCTCGGCAAAGGCCTCGGCCAGGCGATCGGCGAGCGCCTTGAGCATGATGTCCGAATAATCGTCATGGGCGGCGCGGAAGGCGGCGGAGCGCTCGTCGATACCGTGGCCGGCGGTGACCGCGAAACCGCCGATCCAGTCGCCGTCAGGCGAGATGAAGTCGGCGAGGCACATATTCGGCCGGCCCTCACGCTTCTTGATCTGCTGGCGGAGCATGGGCAGCCGGACTTCCTCCCCAGCATGGGGAGGAAGTTGGATCAGGATATCGTCCCCATCCCGCCGACAGGGCCACAGGCCGGCCACGCCCTTGGCAGTCAGCCACTTCTCAGCGATGACCTTGTCGAGCATCGCCTGCGCGTCGGCGTAGAGCGACCGTGCGCTCTCGCCCACGACGGCATCGTCGAGGATCGCCGGGAAATTGCCATGCAATTCCCACGCGCGGAAGAAGGGCGTCCAGTCGATATACTGGCGCAGGTCCGCGAGATCCCAATCCTCGAACCGGTGCTCGCCGGGTTTCGCTACCGCCGACGCCTTGTGCGCCTCGTCGAAGGGGAAGGCGTTGGCGCGGGCTTCCTCCAGCGTGGCGAGCTCGTTCTGGCCCTTGCCCTCGCGCGCCTTGCGGACCGCGTCGTAATCGGCCGCCGTCTTCTCGACGAAGGCATCGCGCTGGGTGTCGCTCATCAGCGTGGAGGCGACGCCCACCGCGCGCGAGGCATCGAGCACATGCACCACCGGCCCGGTGTACGCCGGCGCGATGCGGAGCGCGGTGTGGACCTTCGATGTCGTCGCGCCGCCGATCAGCAGCGGCATGGTCATGCCTTCGCGCTGCATCTCGGCCGCGACCGTCACCATCTCGTCAAGCGAGGGGGTGATCAGCCCTGACAGCCCGATCATGTCGGCGTCATTCTCGTTCGCGGATTCGAGGATCTTGGTCCACGGCACCATCACGCCGAGATCGATGATCTCATAGCCGTTGCAGGCCAGCACGACGCCGACGATGTTCTTGCCGATATCGTGCACGTCGCCCTTCACGGTCGCCATGATGATCCGGCCCTTGGCCTTGGCGCCGGCCTCCTTCTCGGCCTCGATGAAGGGCAGCAGGTGCGCCACCGCCTTCTTCATCACGCGGGCGGACTTCACCACCTGCGGCAGGAACATCTTGCCCGAGCCGAACAGGTCGCCGACGACGTTCATGCCGTCCATCAGCGGACCTTCGATCACCTCGATCGGCCGTGCGAAGCCCTGGCGCGCCTCCTCGGTATCCTCGACGACATAGGCGTCGATGCCCTTGACCAGCGCATGGCTGAGCCGCGCCGCAACCTCCCAGCCGCGCCATTCCTCGGCGGCCTTTTCCGCCACCGCATCGGTGCCGCGATATTTCTCGGCGAGCGCGATGAGGGTTTCGGTCGCGTCGTCCTTCTTGTCCCAGATAACGTCTTCGCAGGCCTCGCGCAGCTCCGGGTCGATCGCGTCATAGACGTCGAGCTGGCCGGCGTTGACGATGCCCATGTCCATCCCCGCCTGGATGGCGTGATAGAGGAACACGCTGTGCATCGCGCGGCGGACGGGTTCGTTGCCGCGGAACGAGAAGCTGAGGTTCGAGACGCCGCCCGAGATATGGCAGTGCGGGCAGCGCTTGCGGATCTCGGCGCACGCCTCGATGAAGTCGATGGCGTAGCGACGATGCTCGTCGATGCCGGTCGCGACCGCAAAGATGTTGGGATCGAAGATGATGTCTTCGGGCGGAAAACCGATGCCGACGAGCAACTTGTAGGCGCGCTCGCAGATCTCGACCTTGCGGTCTCTGGTGTCCGCCTGCCCGACCGTGTCGAAGGCCATGACGACCACGGCGGCGCCATAGGCCATCACCTTGCGGGCATGGTCGAGGAAGGCCTGCTCGCCCTCCTTCATGCTGATCGAGTTGACGATCGGCTTGCCCGATACGCACTTGAGGCCGGCCTCGATCACGCTCCACTTCGAGCTGTCGACCATGATCGGCACGCGCGCGATGTCGGGCTCGGCAGCGATCAGCTTGAGGAAGGTGGTCATGGCGAATTCTGCGTCGAGCAGGCCTTCGTCCATGTTGACGTCGATCACCTGCGCGCCGTTCTCGACCTGCTGGCGCGCGACCTCGACGGCGCGCGTATAGTCGCCCGCCATGATCAGCTTCTTGAACGCCGCCGATCCGGTGACGTTGGTGCGCTCTCCGATGTTGACGAACATGGCGCGCGTCTCCCCTGGGCCCACCGCGTGGTCGGGATCAAAATCAGGGGCCGAACGGCGCGAGGCTTCTGCGGTCACGAACAATCCCAAGGTAAAAGAGGAACCAGAGCCTCTCCGGCCCTCTCCTGCGCGGGAGAGGGCTCGTTATCTGTCAGGCGGCGACGATCATCGGTTCGAGCCCGGCCAGCGTCATGCGGACCGGCGGTGTCGGCAGCGCGCGCGGGGCATGCCCTGCCACCGCCTTGGCCATCACCGCGATATGATCGGGCGTGGTGCCGCAGCAGCCGCCGACCACGTTGACGAGGCCGGTCGCCGCCCATTCGGCGATGAAGCCGCCCGTCGTGTGCGGCTGCTCGTCATATTGGCCGAGATCGTTGGGCAGGCCAGCGTTCGGATAGACCATCATCAGCGTGTCGGCGATGTGGCTGAGCGTCACGACATGCGGCCGCAGCTGCGGCGCCCCGAAGGAGCAGTTGAGCCCGATGGTCAGCGGCTTGGCGTGGCGCACAGCGGCCCAGAACGCCTCGACCGAATGGCCCGACAGATTACGACCCGACATATCGGTGATCGTCATCGAGATCATCAGCGGCACAGGCTCACCGCGCGTCTCGCCGGCCTCCAGCACCGCCATCACGCCGGCCTTGGCGTTGAGCGTGTCGAAGATCGTCTCGATCAGGATGAAGTCGCAGCCGCCGTCGAGCAGCGCTTCGATCTGCTCGCGATAAACCGCCTTCAGCGTGTCATAGTCGATCGCGCGGAAGCCCGGATCATTGACGTCGGGCGAGAGCGACAGCGTCTTGTTGGTCGGCCCCACCGCACCTGCCACGAAGCGCGGGCGACCGTCGGCCGCCTCCGCCTCGTCGGCAGCCTTCCGCGCGATGCGGGCGGCGGCGAGGTTCATGTCGCGCACCAGATGCTCGGCGCCGTAATCGGCCTGGCTGATCGTGTTGGCGTTGAAGGTGTTGGTCGACACGATGTCCGATCCCGCCGCGAAATAGGCGCGCGTGATCGCGTCGATGATGTCGGGCCGGGTCAGCGCCAGCAGGTCGTTATTGCCCTTCTGGTCGAAACCGGTGTTGTACGGACCGCGATAGGCGGCCTCGTCGAGGCCATAGCCCTGGATCATCGTGCCGAACGCGCCGTCGGTCAGCAGGATGCGCTTGGCGGCTTCGGCACGGAAAATGTCTGCCTTGGTCATGCGGCTTTCTCCAGAGCAGCGTTGCCGTCGCGCAGGCCGAGCAGGTGGCAGATCGCGTAGGCGAGCTCCGCCCGGTTGAGTGTGTAGAAATGGAAGTGGCGCACCCCGCCCGCATAGAGCTTGCGGCACAGCTCCGCCGCGATCGTCGCGGCGACGAGCTGGCGGGCCGAAGGATGATCGTCGAGCCCTTCGAACAGACGATCCATCCAGCTCGGGATCGCAGCACCGCAGAGCCCCGCGAACTTGCGCGTCTGGGCGACGTTCGACACCGGCAGGATGCCCGGCACGACCTCCGCCGTGATGCCCGCCGCCGCGACCCGGTCGCGGAAACGGAAGAAGCATTCGGCCGAGAAGAAGAACTGGCTGATCGCCCGCGTCGCGCCAGCGTCGATCTTGGCCTTCAGATTGTCGATATCTGCCTGCGGATTGGCCGAATCGGGATGGCATTCGGGATAGGCCGCGACCGAAATCTCGAACGGCGCGATCCGGCGCAACCCCGTCACCAGGTCGGCGGCGTTGCGATAGCCCTGCGGATGCGCCTCGAACTTGGCCCCCGCTGTCGGCGGATCGCCGCGCAGCGCCACGATATGACGGACGCCGGCTTCCCAATAGGCCCGCGCAATCTCGTCGACCTCGCCTTTCGTCGCCTCGACACAAGTGAGGTGCGCGGCGGCAGGAATCGCCGTCTCGCCAACGATCCGCGCGACGGTGGAATGGGTCCGCTCACGAGTCGAACCGCCGGCGCCGTAGGTCACCGACACGAAGCGCGGCCCCAGCGGTGCCAGCGTCTGGATCGCGGCCCAGAGCTGCTCCTCCATCTTCTCGCTCCTGGGCGGGAAGAATTCGAACGACACCTGCGCATCGCCCGCCAGATCGGCGAACAGCGGCGCGTCGAGCGCCCGGCGTGCCTCTTCCAGATCGGCCATCGTCGGCATCAGGCAACCCTCCGCACCGGCTCGGCCGGGCGCTCGCCCAGCCACAGCTTCACCGTCAACTCATCCCCCTTCAGCTCATCCGCGACGTTCGCCACCAGACCGGCGGTCCCCATCCACTCGACGATCTGCTGATCGGAAAAACCGAGCCGCGCATGCGCCGCCTGATCGCGCAGCTCCTCGCGGTCATGCGGCGCGAAGTCCGCGATCAGCAGGCGACCGCCCGGCCCCAGCAACCGCGCCGCCTCAGCCACCGCCGCCGCCGGCAACTGCGCGTAATGGAGCACGAGATGGAGCACGACGAGATCGGCCGAGCGATCCGGCAGCGGCAGCGCGTACATGTCGCCCTGACGCAGCTCTGCACGAGCCAGCGCGGGCTCGTCCTGGCCGGCTACCGACAGCTTGGCGCGCGCGAAGCGCAGCATCTCGGGGCTGCGGTCGATGCCGATCGCACTCTCAGCCGCCGGGCCGAGCAGCTCCAGCATCCGCCCCGTGCCCGTGCCGATATCGACCAGCCGGCCGATCGGCCGCCCCGCGACCGCGCGGCCGATTGCGGCCTCCACCTCGGCCTCGGCGACATGGAGCGATCGGATCGCATCCCATTCCACCGCATGATTCTCGAAATAGCGCTCGGCCGCAGCGGACCGCTCCGCCTGCACCGCGTCGAGCCGGGCGAGATCGCCCTCGGCACGCTGGGCATCGCCCTCGTCCCAGGCGTCGATCGCGGCGAACACCGGCGCGACCCGGCGCGTATCGCCCAGCGCCAGGAATACCCAGCTGCCCTCGCGCCGCCGCTCGGCAAGGCCGGCATCAGCGAGAATCTTCACATGGCGGGAGACGCGCGGCTGGCTCTGCCCCAGCACCTGCGCCAGTTCGCCCACCGAAAGCTCCATCGCGCGCAGCAGGGCCACGATCCGAAGCCTCGTCGGATCGGCCAGAGCGCGGAAGATAGCGAGCGCATCCCTCATGGGATTAACGATATAAGGATATCTTTATATCGGTCAATCGACTTGTACGGCGCCGACCTCGGTGGCAAGCGGCAACCAATCAATGGCGGAACCTGTTACGCCGCCACAGCATAAAGGGATCGAGCCGGATGCGCGCTCTCTATTACCTGCCGGCTCTCGCCCTCCTTGCCGGCTGCGCCACCACAGGCCCCAAGACGCCCGGCGACCCCTATGAGGGGTTCAATCGCAAGATGTGGGGCTTCGACCGCACGCTCGACAAAGCGGTGATGAAGCCGGTCGCCAAGGGCTATATCACCGTGATGCCCTCGCCGTTGCGGCATGGCTTGTCCAACATGGCCTCGAACGTCTCCGAGCCCTTCTCGTTCATCAACGCGGTTCTGCAGGCCAATCCCAAGCGCGCGCTCAACATCATGGGCCGCTTCGTCATCAACACGACGATCGGCATCGGCGGCTTCCGCGATGTGGCGAGCAAGGTCGGTTATCCGCAGATGCCCGAGGATCTGGGCCAGACCTTCGCCGTCTGGGGCGCCAAGAACAGCACCTATCTGGTGCTGCCCTTCTATGGCCCGTCGACGGTACGCGACGGCATCGGCACGATCGCGTCGGAGTGGGTGGACCCCTACAAGATCGTGATCCGCAAGGAGCTGAGCTTCTGGCCGGCCGCCGCGGTCACCGGATTCGAGTTCGTCGACGCCCGCGCCAACCTGATCGACGCTGGCGCCGACACGCTGCTCGACACCAGCGCCGATCCCTACGCGGTGGCTCGTTCGGCCTATCTCCAGCACCGCCAGGCTCTGATCGAGAATCGCGACGACAGCGACGCGGGCACCGGCAACGATGATGCGGCGCTCAATGCGGCGCTCGACGAACTGGGCCCCGAAGGGAATGCCGGTGCCGCAGCCCCTGCTCAGCCGGCCCCTGCTCAGCCGGCCGCTCCAGCCCCCGCCAATGGGGCCTCGAACCCCGCCAGCACGCCCACGCAGCCGGAGCAATCCGCCCCAGCGACGCCGCAGCCGCAATCGGACAGCAACACGCCGAAATAGATCAGCTTCACGCTCGGCATTGCAAGCCGGGCCGAGAAACGCTAGGCCTCACCCCGGCTTGGGGGGGCTTGCTCGTTGCACCCGGTAAGCCAAACCAGTGCTCCGTCATCAGGGAAGAGATGCACATGAAGAAGATTGTTGCGCTGCCGCTCATCGTCGCGGTTGCCATGGGCGTTGCCGCCTGCAAGAAGACCGAGACCGTCGCCAACAACGCGGACGTCTCGGCGGACCTCAATGCCGCCGCCAACGACGCGATGGCCGATGTCAACGCTGCGACCACCAACGCCACCGGGAACACGGTTTCGGCGATGGACAACGCTGCGGCGACCACCAACACCGCCAACGCGATGTAATGGTCGCGGCCGGGCCCTCCGGCCTGGCCGGCACCTTAGCGAAAGGCCGTGTCGCCCCATCCGGCGCCACGGCCTTTTTGCTGTTCGTCGATCATGAAGGCGAACTCGACACCGCCTCAATTTAGGACAGTCGGCGACTCATAGCTGACGTCGCACCGCCGACCGCACAATGCGGGCACCGCCCCTCAAGGCTTGGCAGGCACTGCGCTCATCGACACTCTTGACCGGCCCTGTTCGGCACGACCCGGCACGTCATCGGACAATCCCTCATATCGCCCCATACTCGACTGACCTATTCCCATGCTTCCCTTTGATCACGAGAGCTTCGCGGTTCATGGCCCGCTCGCCCTGGTCGGCAGCGCCTCATATCCAGTTCTTGTTCATCGGCCCGCAGCTTCGCTCCACGCTTCCTCCCCACGGTCGGTCACCCTTCCGCAGTTGCGCTTCACTTCGCTCGCCATGACCAGCTCACGATGGGACTTCCACCCACAAGAATGCGCCCATGCTGGGCGCACCAAGAAAAGGGCCGGAGGTTTCCCCCCGGCCCTTCCCTTTGCCTAAGCGTTGGTCGCGTGGACTTAGAAGTCCATGCCGCCCATGCCGCCCATGCCGCCACCCGGCATGCCCATCGGCGCCTTGTCGTCGGCGGGCAGCTCGGCGATCGTCGCCTCGGTGGTGATGAGCAGGCCAGCAACCGAAGCCGCATCCTGCAGCGCCGTGCGCACAACCTTAGTCGGATCGATCACGCCGGCCGCAACCAGGTTCTCGTAGACGTCGGTCGAGGCGTTGAAGCCCTTGGTCTCGTCATTCTCGCGCAGCAGGTTGCCGGCGACGACGGCGCCGTCATGGCCTGCGTTCTGCGCGATCTGACGGACCGGAGCCTCGATCGCCTTGCGGATGATGTCGATGCCGCGGGTCTGGTCGTCGTTGACGCCCTTGAGGCCCTCGAGCGCCTTCGTCGCGTACAGCAGTGCAGTGCCGCCGCCCGGAACGATGCCCTCTTCGACGGCCGCGCGGGTCGCGTGCAGCGCATCGTCAACGCGATCCTTGCGCTCCTTGACCTCAACCTCGGTCGCACCACCGACCTTGATCACAGCCACACCGCCGGCCAGCTTCGCGAGACGCTCCTGGAGCTTCTCACGATCATAGTCGGAGGTCGTGATCTCGATCTGCTGACGGATCTGCTCGACGCGGGCCTTGATGTTGGCCTCGTCACCAGCGCCGTCGACGATCGTGGTGTTGTCCTTGTCGATGGTGATGCGCTTGGCCTGGCCGAGCATGCCGAGCGTGACGCTCTCGAGCTTGATGCCGAGATCCTCGGAGATCATCTCGCCCTTGGTCAGGACGGCGATGTCCTCGAGCATCGCCTTGCGGCGATCACCGAAGCCCGGCGCCTTGACGGCGGCGACCTTCAGGCCACCACGCAGCTTGTTCACCACGAGCGTGGCCAGAGCCTCGCCCTCGATGTCCTCGGCGATGATCAGCAGCGGACGGCCCGACTGCACAACGGCCTCGAGGATCGGCAGCATCGCCTGCAGGTTGGAGAGCTTCTTCTCGTGGATCAGGATGTACGGATCCTGAAGCTCGACCTGCATCTTCTCCGGATTGGTGATGAAGTAGGGCGAGAGATAACCACGATCGAACTGCATGCCCTCGACGACGTCGAGCTCGAAATCGAGACCCTTCGCTTCCTCGACGGTGATCACGCCTTCCTTGCCGACCTTCTCCATCGCTTCCGCGATCTTCTCGCCGACTTCCTTGTCGCCGTTGGCGGAGATGATGCCGACCTGCGCGACTTCGGCCGAACCGGCGACCGGCTTCGAACGGGCCTTGAGGTTCTCGACGACCTTGGTCACGGCGAGATCGATGCCGCGCTTCAGGTCCATCGGGTTCATGCCGGCAGCCACCGACTTCATGCCCTCGCGGACGATCGCCTGGGCGAGAACGGTCGCGGTGGTGGTGCCGTCACCGGCGATGTCGTTGGTCTTCGAGGCCACTTCGCGCACCATCTGGGCGCCCATGTTCTCGAACTTGTCCTTGAGCTCAATCTCCTTGGCGACGGTGACGCCGTCCTTGGTGATCCGCGGAGCGCCGAACGACTTGTCGATGACGACGTTGCGGCCCTTGGGGCCCAGCGTGACCTTCACCGCATCGGCAAGGATGTCGACGCCGCGCAGGATCCGCTCACGGGCGTCGCGCGAAAACTTAACGTCTTTCGCAGCCATGTGTAATTCCTTTGATTGAGAACTTCAGAAAAGACGGTCCGTGGGCTCGGCTCAGCCGATGATGCCCAGGATGTCGGATTCCTTCATGATGAGGAGATCCTGGCCGTCGATCTTGACCTCGGTGCCCGACCACTTGCCGAACAGGATCCGATCGCCAGCCTTGACGTCGAGCGGGGTCACCTTGCCATCTTCCGCCTTGGCGCCCGCGCCGGCGGCGACAACTTCGCCTTCCTGCGGCTTTTCCTTGGCGGAATCGGGGATGATGATGCCGCCCGAGGTCTTTTCCTCGGCTTCGACACGCTTCACGAGCACGCGATCGTGCAGGGGACGGAATTTCATGTGAGGCTACCCTTTCCTCAGTATACGACCGGCCCGCATCACCCCGGACGGGGAGACTCGGGCCGGCGTCGAAAGACTTGTTAGCACTCCCGCATGGTGAGTGCCAACGGGATGGATATGGCGCCCGCTCGGCGATCGTCAAGGCGACCACCCCCAACAAAATGCAACACCGCCTGTACGGGCCGTGCGCCACGCGCGACAGGCCGATTGCCAGCACCGCGCCCATACTCTAGCCCCGTGACAAAGACTGAAAGGTGACGCGGTGATGCGCTTCGTTCGGGCCCTATGGCGTTTCCTGATGGGGGTGAAGGACGTGCTGGCGCTGATCGCGCTGCTGCTCTTCTTCGGCGCCATCTTCGTCGGACTGTCCGCGGGCGGCCGGGCGAGCATCCCCTCGAGCGGCGGTGCGCTGGTGCTCGACCTCCACGGCAGCCTTGCGGAGCAACCCGCCGACACGCGACCGATCGACTTCGTCTCGGGCGCGGGCGGCCCCGACATCAACCAGTATCGCCTGCGCGATGTGGTCCGCGCGGTCGACGCGGCGGTCACCGACAAGCGCGTGAAGGCGGTGGTGCTCAATCTCGACGGCTTCATCGGCGGGGGGCAGGCCGCGGTCTCGACGGTCGGCCGCGCGCTCGACCGGGTGCGCGCGGCGGGCAAGCCGGTGTTCGCCTATGCCACCGCCTATGACGATCCGAGCTATCTGCTCGCCTCCCACGCCGACGAGATCTGGCTCGATCCGCTGGGCGCCGTGCTGACGCCGGGGCCGGGCGGATCGCAGCTCTATTACAAGGGCTTGCTCGACAAGCTGGGGGTCACCGCGCACGTCTATCGCGTCGGCAAGTTCAAGTCGGCGGTCGAGCCCTTCACCCGCACCGATGCCTCGCCCGAGGCGCGCGCCGCCAATCAGGCGCTGGTCGACGCACTGTGGAGCCGCTGGCAGGGCGAAGTCGCCAAAGCGCGGCCCGAGGCGCGTTTCGCCGACTATCTGGCCAACCTGTCCTCCGGACATGTGCCCAACGGCACGCTCGCCGAGAATGCCCAGGCGATGGGACTGGTCGATCACCTCGGCGACCGCATCGCCTTCGGTCGTCGCGTCGCGAAAATCGCCGGCACGCCCGACAAGGCATCGCCCGGCGACTATCGCCGGATCGCGCTCGACGACTGGGAGTCGGCCAACCCCGCCTCCACCTCCGGCGCGCCGATCGGCGTGCTGACGATCGCCGGCGACATCGTCGATGGTCGTGCCCCGGCCGGCACGGCGGGCGACGAGAGCATCGCCGACGCGCTGGGCAAGGCGGTGGCCAAGGGCAATCTCAAGGCGCTGGTGGTGCGCGTCGACTCGCCGGGCGGATCGGTGACCGGATCGGATCGCATCCGCTCGGCCATCCTCGCCGCCAAGGCCAAGGGGCTGCCGGTGGTGATCTCGATGGGTTCCGTCGCAGCTTCGGGCGGCTATTGGGTATCGACGACCGGCGACGCGATCTTCGCCGACCCCGACACCATCACCGGCTCGATCGGCGTGTTCGGCATCATTCCCACCTTCGAGGGATCGCTGGGCAAGGTCGGCCTCTCCGCCGACGGCGTGCGCGCCACCCCGCTCTCCGGCCAGCCCGACGCGCTGCGCGGGACCACGCCTGTGGTGGACGCGCTGATCCAGGCGGGCATCAACCAGACCTATGCGCGCTTCACCGGCATCGTCGCCGCTGCGCGGCACCTGCCGGTCGAGCGCATCGACGAGATCGGTCAGGGTCGGGTGTGGGACGGCACGACCGCACAGAAGATCGGGCTGGTCGATCGCTTCGGCGGACTCGACGATGCCGTCGCCGAGGCCGCCCGACGCGCCAAGCTCGATCCCAAGAAGGTCCACCCCGTCTATATCGAGCGCGAGAAGCCGCCCTTCCTGCGGCTGCTCCAGATGCTGGCCGGCAATTCGGGCAGCACCGATGAGGCCGCGACACGCACGCCCGACGCCTTCGCCTCGCTCGCCCAGCGGCCCGACTGGCTTCTGGCGCGCGCGCTGGGCGATGCGCGGCGGATTCTCGCCGGGCCGGCGATCCAGGCGCGTTGCCTCGCTTGCGGCAACGAGCCCCCCTCTCCCGCCGACCTCGCTGCCGCGCGGCGGATGATGGCGCACGCCGGGCTGTGATCGTCCGCGCCGTTTCGCCGGACGACGCCAGCGCGATCGCGGCGATCTACCGGCCCTATGTGACCGACACGGTGATCACCTTCGAACTCGATCCGCCCGACGCGGCCGAGTTCCGCAAGCGGATCATGCAAGTCACCGCCACCCACCCCTGGCTGGTCGCGGCGCTGGACGGACGCGTGGTCGGCTATGCCTATGGTTCGACCTACCGCACCCGTCCGGCCTATCGCTGGGTGGCAGAGACCGGCATCTATCTGGACGGGACCGCCCACGGGCACGGCATCGGGCGGGCGCTCTACACCGCGCTGCTCGACGAGCTGACGCGGCGCGGCTTCGTCGCGGCGATGGGCGTGATGACCGCGGGCAATCCCGCCAGCAATGCGCTGCACGAGCGGCTGGGTTTCCGCCATGTCGGCACGCAGCCGGGCATTGGCTTCAAGCATGGTGCCTGGCACGATGTGGTGTTCTGGCAGCGCGACCTCGCGCCCCGCCTCGACGATCCGCCCGAGCCTCAATAGCGATAGGCGGGCAGCCCGATCCCGAACCGGATCGCCGCCGCGCGCAGCAGGAAGCCGGCAAGCGCCGCGATCACAGCCGGCC
>DATGEV010000215.1:0-6643 GCA_035309885.1 Sphingomonas sp. | reverse complement strand
GATCTCTTCGAACGCGTGCAACTGCGCGAGGTGACCGTGGTCAAGTCGAACGGCGCCAAGCGCGAGCCGTTCGAGCGGATCAAGCTCGAACGCTCGATCGAGATCGCCTGCCGCAAGCGCGGAATCGAGCCCGAGCGGATCGACCGGCTCGTTTCCGGTATCCAGCGCCAGCTCGAAACATCGGGCGACAACGAAGTCGAGGCCGCGCGCATCGGCGAGATGGTGATGCACGGACTGAAGGTGCTCGATCCCGTCGCCTATATCCGCTTCGCCAGCGTCTACAAGGACTTCACAGAAGCCCGCGACTTCGAGGAGTTTGCCGGCACGGTGAGCGAGGTCGGCAAGAAGTGAGCGACGCCGCGCTTCCCCCCGTCATCGTCCTCGTGCGCCCCCAGCTTGGCCAGAATATCGGCAAGGCGGCGCGCGCGATGCTCAATTTCGGACTGACCGAGATGCGTCTCGTGTCCCCACGCGACGGCTGGCCCAACCCGGAGGCTGGCCCCGCCGCATCGGGCGCGGACATCGTGCTCGAACAGGCGCAGCTGTTCGAGAGCGTCCACGATGCCGTCGCCGACTGTGCCAATGTCTATGCGACGACCGTGCGCAAGCGCGGCGTGACCAAGCCGGTGGTGACGCCCGCCGAGGCCGCAAGCGAAATCCACGCCGCGTCGGGCCGATCAGCGATTCTATTCGGGCCTGAGCGCTCCGGCCTTGAGACCGACGACGTCGCGATCGCACGCTCGATCCTGACAGTGCCGATCAACCCGGAATTCGGATCGCTCAACCTCGCGCAGGCGGTGATTCTGGTGGCCTATGAATGGTCCAAGGGCCAAGCGCTGGCCCAGCCGCCCGCGGTGGACCTCGATCCCCCCGCCCCGCAGTTCGAGCTCGACGGCATGATCGACCAGCTCGGCACCATGTTGGAGGGGGCCGGCTATTTCTTCCCGCCCGATCGTGTGCCGGCGACCAAGCGGACGCTGCGCACCATGCTCACCAAGCCCGGCTGGAACAGCCTGGAAGTGCGTACGCTGCGTGGCGTCCTCACCGCCCTCGCGAACCCGCGCCCGAGGTCCTAGGCCTCAGGCGCGCACCGTGTCGAACTGTTCCAGTTCATAGGCGATCGAGGCTTCGACCAACACCTCCCACACCGCAACAATTGCCTGCTCGGGATAACCACCAGCCTGCGCATCAGCCACGGCGTTGGCGATCACCTGCGCCTTGCGCGCCTCATCGCGGACATGGCCACGCTCCGGCTTGATGCGGGCGGCGGCGCGCATGTAGCCGAACCGGGTGGCGAGCAGCTCGCCGAGCGCACGATCGGTCGCATCGACGCCGGCACGTACCTCGATCATGGTGGTGCAGTCTTCAGGAGAGAGAATATCGGTCATGCCATCGCCTTTAGCCGGGCATGTTGCCGGATCGCCAGCCGCTTTCGCTTGCCTTTTTCCTGTCACACGCTAAGGGAGCGCCTCGCAATTGGCCCCGCACGTCCGGTGAAGCGGGTGCCCTGCCGTGTCTGAGAGCTTCGACTCGCAAGGCGCGGTAGCGCGGGTCCGGACATTTGTTGAACGCAATTGAAGGACGACACATGTCGAAGCGCAACAGCGCCAAGTACAAGCTCGATCGCCGCATGGGCGAGAACATCTGGGGCCGCCCGAAGTCCCCGGTGAACAAGCGTGAGTATGGCCCCGGCCAGCACGGCCAGCGCCGCAAGGGCAAGGTTTCGGACTTCGGCATCCAGCTGAAGGCGAAGCAGAAGCTCAAGGGCTACTACGGCGACGTCACCGAGAAGCAGTTCAAGAAGGCCTACACCGAGGCCTCGCGCATGAAGGGCGACACCGGTCAGAACCTGATCGGCCTGCTCGAGCGCCGCCTCGACGCGGTCGTCTACCGCGCCAAGTTCGCGCCGACGATCTTCGCGTCGCGCCAGCTCGTCAGCCACGGCCACGTCAAGGTCAACGGCGTGAAGTGCAACATCGCCTCGCGCCTCGTGAAGGTCGGCGACGTGATCGAACTCGGCACCAAGGCGCAGGAAATGGCGCTCGTGATCGAGGCGCAGGGCCTGTCCGAGCGTGAGGTTCCCGATTACCTCGCGCAGGACGGCACCACCAAGGTGTCGTACCAGCGCGTGCCCGCGCTCGACGAGGTGCCCTATCCGGTGAAGATGGAGCCGAACCTGGTCGTCGAGTTCTACTCGCGCTGATCCAGCGGCTTCTGCCGAAAGATTTGGGGCGGTTCCTTCGCGGGAGCCGCCCCTTTCTTTTGGACCTCAGCCCGCCGGCATGTGCAGCGACTGGCGGAGGAAGATGTCCGCGCGGCGCAGCATATCGGCGCGGATCTCACCGCTCGGCAGCTGGTGGTCGAGATCCGGGTAGACCACGACCTCGCTGGATTTGCCGGCCGCGCGCAGATGATCGTTCATGAGACGCGATTCCGCGACGCGAACATTCCGGTCGGCGGTGCCATGGAACATCAGGACCGGCGCCTTGAAGACGTCAGCATGGCGGGCCGGCGAGCCCGCCGCGACATTGTCGCCATGGCCGATATAGTCGCTCACCAGCGTCGCATTGGTGAAGCCCCGCGCCTCCGAACGCAGTACATCGAGATCAGTCACCGGCGCGATCGCCACAACGGCCTTGAACAAGCTCGGATCCACGACATTCGACTGGAGCGCGGCATAGCCGCCATAGGACCAGCCGACGATGGCGAGCTTGTCCGGCGCCGCGATCCCCTGCGAAACCAGCCAGCGCCCAGCATCGAGCACGTCACCGCTCGCGATCCGCCAGCTCTGGAACCCGTTCTTCAGCATCCAGGCATCGCCATATCCAGTGGAGCCGCGATATTCCGGCTGGAGCACTGCATAGCCCTGGTGTGCGAAAAACTGGACCAACCAGTCGAAGCCCCAGTCGTCATGCGAGGCAGGGCCGCCATGCGGCATGATGATGGCCGGCAGCCCCTTGCCCTGCCCGCCGGGCGGCAAGGTCAGATAGCCCGGGATCATCGTGCCATCCGATGCACGGAAGCTGATCGGCTTCATCGCCGCCAGCGTCACATGCTCGAGTTGCGGACGTGCAAGCGCCACTTCGTTCAGGTGTTTGGTCGTCTTGTCGAAGACGAAATAGCGCCCCGGATCGACGTCGCTGCCCGCCGACAGCAGGATCTTGGACTCATCGTCACTGCTGCTCAGGAAGGCGATCTGCGGCAGGCCGGGCAGCGCTTTGGAAAGCGCGTCGGCGAGCTGGCGATAGGCGGGGTCGAAATAGACGACACGGCCAGTGTCGCCCGCCATGCTCGCGCCGATCAACCGCGCCTGCCGTCCGAGCCGCACCACGTCGTCGACATCGACGTGCGGATCGGACACAATCAACTCGGTCTTCATCGAACCATCCAGCGACACGCGGAAGAGAGCGTCCCGTCCATTATAGGTATCGAGGCAATAGACGCTGTCCGTCGCCGGATCGACCGACAACGGACGCAAGCCCTTTTCGTCCTTGGTCACGGTGGAGAAGCTCACCCACGTGCGGTTGCCAGCACGGCGATAATACCAGTGCTGCGTATCGCCCATCATGCCGCCCGCCGCCTCCCGACGCGCGGCCATCAGCCGAACGACACCCTTGCCGTCCGAGATGAACGCCTCGGCGGAGGGATCGGCCTGCTCCACCTTGGACGCGGCCAACGTGCGCACGTCGATCAGATCGACGCCCAGCCCGTTGGTGCTCTTTCCGAGACGGGTTCCGATAGTGTCTTCGGGCACATGGTCGCGCATCATCAACAACCGTCCCTGCTCGCCCTGCAACCAATCGATGACGTCGCCATCGAACTGGCTCATCCGTAGGCGTTTATCGTCCGCTCCCTGCTGCGAGAGAAGCTTGAGCTCGCCATTCGCCGGATTGACCGAGAGCAACCGCTGGAAACCGACTAGGTCACTGTTGATCGTATCCGTACCGGTCGCCGAGCAGACGATACGACTGTTGTCCGCCCAGTCGCACCAGCGCAGTTGCATCGGATGACCGTCGAACGCCATCACGGACTTGGGCAGTGCGCTGCCGTCCGCTGCCGCCACCATGAGCTGCGTGCCGGTTGCGCGGTCCGCCGCCAGATAGAGAATCTTGGTGCCATCCGGAGACAGCGCTGTGTTGTTGATGGCCGGACGGGCGCCGAACAGATCAGCTGCATCCCCCACCGAGCCCGAAGACGATACCGGCACCTTGGTCGTTGGCGCGCCTGCCGTTGCGCTCGTCAGCGCCACACCCATCGTGCCAGCCAGCATGGCAAGGCGCACGGCCCGCAGTCCGTTCTTCATTATGCTAAGCCCCCAACAGCATATTGTTCTGCCGCTATGCTTGCGCAAAACGCAATCGACAGCAAGCACCAGCAGATGACGCTTGCACGACGAGTGCAGTTGCCTGCGCGGCCCCGCACTGCCAAAGACGCCCCCGATCCGGATCAACCCTAGGAACCGTTGCCATGACCGTCCGCCAGCCGCACGAATGGGCGCCCCATACCGCCGTGTGGATCGGTTTCCCGAGCCATCCCGAGCTCTGGCTGGAGGACCTTGGCGCAGCGCGTGAGGAGGTCGTGGCCTTCGCCCGTGCGGTCTGGGCCAACGGCGCGGGCGAGAAGCCGATCCTGGTCGCCGCCGATGACGAGGCCGGCGCGGTGGCGCAGGTGATGGCGGGAGACTTCGCCGACATACTCGTCCGCCCGTTCGGCGACGTGTGGCTGCGCGACACCGGCCCGATCGTCGTCGCGACCGAAAACGGCCTCGCCGCGCGCGATTTCCGCTTCAACTATTGGGGCGGCAAGTACGACCTGCCCGGCGACGAGGCAATCGGTGGCCTGCTCGCCATCAGCCGCGACCTGCCTGTCGCCGCCTGCAACTGGATCTTCGAGGGCGGCGCGCTCGATGTCGACGGCAGCGGCCTCGCCGTCACCACCGAACAGTGCCTTCTGAATCCCAACCGCAACCCGGACCTCTCCCGCGCCGATATCGAAGCGCGGCTGGCCCGCGATCTCGGCATCGGGCGCGTGCTGTGGCTGGGCGACGGGCTCGCGCATGACCATACCGACGGCCATGTCGACAATCTCGCGCGCTTCGTCGGGCCGAACCGGCTCGCGCTGCCGGTCGCGGCGGGCGAGGATGATCCCAACGCCGCCGTCTATGCCGACGCCAGGGCCCGCGCCGAGGCGTTCGGCGTCGAGGTGGTCGCCATCCCCTCCCCCGGCCGCGTGACCCGCGACGATGAAGTGGTGCCGGCGTCCTACATGAACTTCTACATCGGCAATGCCGCGGTGGTGGTGCCGATCTACGGCGCGGCCAACGATCAGGCGGCGGTGGAAGCGATCGACGCGCTCTTCCCGGGCCGCACCGCGATCGGCGTCCGCGCCGACCATCTGCTGACCGGCGGCGGCAGCCTGCACTGCATCTCGCAGCAGATCCCCGCCGCTTGATGCTGGCCTTCTGGGTCCGCGCGCTGTTGTCGGGGGTGATGATCGCCGCTGTCTCGACGGTGGCGCGGCGCTATCCGGCCGCCGGCGCGCTGATCGCCTCGCTCCCGCTGGTCTCTGTGCTCGGCATGATGTGGCTGTGGCACGACCGACCCGATGCCCAGAACATGGCGGCGCATGCCGAAGCAACCTTCTGGTATGTGCTGCCGTCGTTGCCGATGTTTCTGCTGATCCCGGCGATGCTTCGGCGCGGCGTGGATTTCTGGCCGGCGCTGATCGCGGGTTGCGTCCTGACGCTCCTCGCCTATCTCGCCACCGTCCTGATCGCCGCCCGCTTCGGCGTCCGCCTCTAGAAAGACCAGCCCCATGACCACGATCACCGTCGCCGCCATGCAGCTTGCCTTCTCCAACGACGAGGCGGCCAATATCGCCGCTGTCTCCGAGCTGGTGCGCGAGGCTGCCGCCAAGGGCGCACAGGTGATCCTGCCTCCCGAGCTGTTCGAGGGCCCTTATTTCTGCCGGGTCGAGGATGAGGGCCTGTTCGTGGGCGCGCGGCCGACGGGCAAGCATCCGTCGGTGCTGGCGATGCAGACGCTCGCCGCCGAGCTCAACGTCTCGATCCCGACCAGCTTCTTCGAGGCGGATGGCCCGCACCACTATAACTCGCTCGCCATGATCGGGCCGGACGGCAAGGTGCAGGGCGTCTACCGCAAGAGCCATATCCCGGACGGCCCGGGCTATGAGGAGAAATTCTATTTCCGCCCCGGCAACACCGGCTTCAAGGTGTGGCCCGATGCGGTACCCGACGCGACCGTCGGCGTCGGCGTGTGCTGGGATCAGTGGTATCCCGAAACCGCGCGCGCGATGATGCTGATGGGCGCAGAGGTGCTGTTCTACCCGACCGCGATCGGCACCGAGCCGCACGACCCCGATCTCGACACCAGCCGGCTGTGGCGCCGTGCGATGGTGGGCCATGCCGTCTCCAACGTGGTGCCGGTGGTGGCGTCGAACCGGATCGGCAATGAGGACGGCCAGATCTTCTACGGCAACAGCTTCATCTGCGACGAGCGCGGCGACATGCTGGCCGAGTTCGGCAAGGACGAGACCGGCGTGCTGGTCGCCACTATCGACCTCGACCGGGTGAAGCGCCACCGTGCCGCCTTCGGCTTCTTCCGCGATCGCCGGCCGGAACTCT
>DATGEV010000214.1:0-3223 GCA_035309885.1 Sphingomonas sp. | reverse complement strand
ATCAGCTGCCAACGGCCGAGGCTGCCGTCGGTCAGCGGATTGACGCCGTCGGCATAGCCCGCCTTGGCGAGGTTGCGGGGGGTGAACTCGCCCTCGTCGGCGATGATGAGGCCGCCGGCCTTCAGCGCCTCGACATTCACCTTGAGCGCCGCCGGGTTCATCGCGACCAGCACGTCGGGCTGGTCGCCGGCCGTCTCGATCGCGGTCGAGCCGAAGTTGATCTGGAACGCCGAGACGCCGAAGGTCGTGCCCTGCGGTGCCCGGATCTCGGCGGGGAAATCGGGGAAGGTGGCGAGATCGTTGCCCGCAAGCGCCGTCGATAAGGTGAACTGGCCACCCGTCAGCTGCATGCCGTCGCCGGAGTCGCCGGCGAAACGGACGACGATCGATTCCGGCGGGGGATGCGCAGAGGCTTCGCGGGGAGTCAGCGCACGCGTCGCAGTTGCCATGATCCGAAAAGCTCCAGAACATATAACGATACGCGCGCAGCAACCGGGCCAACGCACGGTGATACGACATCAGTGGTAGGCCGGCGCGGCGGCCGGCTCAATGAAGAAATCGTGACAAATTGTGTCAGCCTGTGCGGGCGAACTCATCGGCCAGCGCGAGCATCGAAGCCGCGTGGCGCCGCGCCACCGCCATGCGGTCCAGTCCGTAGCCGCCGCCCAGCACGCTCGCCACCGGCACGCCGCATGCGCGCGCCACGCGCATCACATAGCGGTCACGAGCGTCGAGCCCCGCGTCCGACAAAGCGAGCCGTCCCAGCCGATCCTCAGCGTGCGGATCGACGCCTGCCTGATACAGCAGCAGATCGGGCCGCACATCGTCGAGCAGCCGGGGCAGATGGTCCGCCAGTGCCACCATATAGGCCTCGTCGCCGGTCCCGTCGGGCAGCGCGACATCGAGGGTCGACCGCGCCTTGCGCGCCGGGAAATTCTTCTCGCCATGCATCGAGAAGGTGACGATGTCGTCGCGCCCCGCCGTCAGCGCGGCCGTCCCGTCGCCCTGATGCACGTCGAGGTCAACGATCAGAATGCGAGCCACCGTCCGCTCCTCTATCAGCCGGTGCGCCGCCACGGCGAGGTCGTTGAATACGCAATAGCCGGCACCGCTATTATAGAGCGCGTGATGACTCCCGCCCGCGCCATTGGCGGCATAGCCGTGGCGCAGCGCCAGCCGCGCGGCGAGCCACGTCCCGCCCGGCGACAGCACCGCGCGCCGCGACACCCGCTCCGTCACCGGAAAGCCGATGCGCCGTTCCTTCGCGATCGGCACGGCACAGACCAGCACCTCATCGACATAGCCGGGATCGTGCATCGCATCGAGCCAGGCGCGCGGCATCGGATCGGGGCGATGCACCTCATAGGCCGCCCCCGCCTCGTCGAGCGCCATCATCACCAGACCATATTTGTCGAAGAGCATGCCGGTGCCGGGCGCGCCGGGCGCGACATAACCGGGATGGTGCACGATCTGGAGCATCCGCCTCCTCTAGCACATTGCGCGCGCCCTCGACTTGCCCTGCCGGCCCGCCTTAAGGAAGGGCATCCAAGGAGCCGCCCGTGACAGAACATTATGTCCGCCCCGACGTCGCCGCCTTCCTGACCTACCTGAATTCCGTCCCCGGCCCCAAAGTGCATGAGGTCGATCCCGTCTCGGCCCGTGAGATGGTGCGCGCGATGCGTGGCGTCGCCGATCTCGACACCGGACCGATCGCGGTGCTGCGCGATCTCACCATGCCAGCTCCGCATGGCGGCGAGATCGTGCTGCGCCTGTGCGATCCGCGCGAGCAGCGCGGGCCGGGCCCGGTGATGGTCTTCTTCCACGGCGGCGGCTGGGTGCTGGGCGATCTCGACGGCTATGAGGCACCCTGCGCGGAGATCGCCCGCGTGCTCGACATGCCCGTCATCTCGGTGGACTACCGGCTCGCGCCCGAACATCCCTGGCCCGCCGGCCCCGAGGATTGCGAGGCTGCCGCGCGCTGGATTGCGGAGGCTCCCGCGGCGCTCGGCCTGTCGCCCACCGGGCTGGTGCTGGCCGGCGACAGCGCGGGCGGTACGCTCACCATCGTCACCGCGATCGCGCTCCGGGACCGTCCGGCGGCGGTGCCGGTAATCGCCCAGTGGCCGCTCTACCCGGCCGCCGATATGGTGACGCACTATCCCTCGTACCAGCAGTTCCGCGACGGCTTCTTCCTCACCGAGGAGTCGATGCGCTGGTTCAACGACAATTATCTGCCCGACACCGCCGACTGGCGCGGATCGCCGATGCTGGCGCCACTGGAGGGCCTGCCGCCCGCAGTGGTGACAACGGCCGGCCTCGATCCGATCCGTGACCAGGGGCGTGCCTATGCCGCAGCGCTCGCACAGGTCGGAGTGCCGGTGAGCTTCCGCGAGGCGCACGGCAATATCCACGGCTTCCTCAACCTGCGCCGCGCCATTCCCTCCTCCTGCGCCGATCTCGCCGCGAGCCTCGGCGCGCTCCGCTCCCTCCTTGCCGAAACGGACCCTCTTCAGTGACCCAGGATCTTCCCTACCGCCCCGCTGCCGGCATCATGCTCATCAACGACGAGGGCAAGGTGTTTGTCGGCCAGCGCCTCGATTCGACGCTGGAAGCCTGGCAGATGCCGCAGGGCGGGATCGATCCGGGCGAGGACGCCGCGACCGCAGCGTTGCGCGAACTGGAGGAAGAGACCGGCATTTCGCGGCACCTCGTCACCATAATCGCGCGGGCGGAAAACGATCTCGACTATGATCTCCCCGCCGATCTGATCGGCAAGCTGTGGAAGGGGCGCTATCGCGGCCAGCGTCAGGCCTGGTTCCTGATGCGCTTCGAAGGCACCGACGCCGACGTGAAGATCGAAACCGCCCACCCCGAGTTCCGCGCCTGGAAATGGGCCGAGCCGAGCGAATTGCCCGACATGATCGTGCCCTTCAAACGCGAGCTCTATGAAAATGTGCTACGCGCCTTCGCGCACCTGATTCCCTGAGTTTGGAGCCCTGTAGCGCATGTTTCGGCTGTCCCGTGCCCTCGTCGCTTCGTCCTGCCTGATCAGCACGATGGCGGGGGCAACGCAGCCGGCGCATCGGGTGCGGCATCGGGCACCTCATCGGCCGGCGACGCCGGTACCGCCCGTGGCTCCGGTCCCGGTCGGGCCCGAGGCCGAGCCGCCGATCCTCTGGCTCGCGCTGCCACCCGACGAAGCGCCGCCGCCTGTGGAACCACC
>DATGEV010000213.1:0-4999 GCA_035309885.1 Sphingomonas sp. | reverse complement strand
AGCGGCGATCGCCGCCGGCTTGGTGGCCATTGTGTG
This sequence comes from Sphingomonas sp., assembly GCA_035309885.1. Classification (GTDB taxonomy): domain Bacteria; phylum Pseudomonadota; class Alphaproteobacteria; order Sphingomonadales; family Sphingomonadaceae; genus Solisphingomonas. Next base: position 4,963 of record DATGEV010000213.1, on the reverse strand, counting down.
CGTCGGTGAGACGGAGGCCGAACGCGATGCCGGCGAAGCGGCGGTGCGGGTCGAGGCGCAGCTGCGGGGTTCCCTGCCGGTGGCCGGCGCCGACTCGCTTGTGGTCGCCTATGAGCCCGTGTGGGCGGTCGGCACCGGCCGCACGCCGACTCCGGCGGATATCAGCCAGATTCACCGCCTGATCCGGAAGGTGCTGGCTGAACTGCTCGGCGCAGAGCGCGCCACGGCGATCCGCATTCTTTATGGTGGATCGGTTACGGCGGTGAACGCGGACGAGATCCTCGCGGTGACGGATGTCGATGGTGCTCTGGTTGGTGGCGCGAGCCTCACCGCAGCCGCTTTCGTGCCGATCATCGCGTCGGCGGGCGCATAGGATAAGCTGATGTCGACGACGCCCTCGCATCCACTCGATCGGCCGGTCTGGAGCGCACTAACGACGCGGCAGGCCCATCTGGCGGAGGGTGACGGCAGGGCCTGGCGGCTGGAGCCCGATCACGGGCCCTTCGCCGCCGCTGCCGATGGGTCCGCTGCCAGCCTCGAAGCGCTTGCTGCGTTAATTCCCGTGGGCGGTTCGGTCTGGACAGTCGAGGTGGACCCGATGCCGACTCCGCCCGGCACGGTGGTGATGAACCAGGCGCAATGCCATCAGATGGTCGCGGATGCGGTCGAGGCATCGTCGCCCGATTTTCTGATCGTGCCGCTGACGGAGGAGGACGCGCCGGAGATGCTCGCGCTGGCGACCCTCACCGTGCCCGGCCCCTTCCTGCACCACACACACCGGATGGGCGCGTTCGTCGGCGTGAAGCAGGATGGGCGGCTGGTCGCTATGGCGGGCGAGCGCATGCGGCTTGACGGCTTCACCGAGGTCAGCGGCGTCTGCACCCACCCCGATTTCCGGGGGCGCGGCTATGCCGGTGGCCTGATGAGTGCGGTGGCGCGCCGGATCCTCGATCGCGGTGACGCGGCCTTCCTCCACGTCTACGTCACCAATACCGGGGCGATCGCGCTCTACGAGGCGCTGGGCTTCCGCATCCGGACGACGGTGACGGCGACCGTGCTCGCGCGGGCGAGATGAAGCGCTGCGGCGATGGACCGCATCGCATTGAACTCGCCGTCCAGCCGCGCTAGGGAGCGGGCCTTGGCCTGGGCGGTCCGCCCGGGTGTGCTCGCTCATGCCGAAGAGATCGTCCGTCCGATGTTCACCTTCCTCCTCGTCGTCCATGCGCTGATCGCGGCTGCGCTTGTCACCGTGATCCTGATGCAGCGTTCCGAAGGCGGTGGCCTCGGCATGGGCGGTGGACCGGCCGGCCTGATGACGGCGCGTGGCGCGGCCGACTTCCTGACGCGCGCGACCGCGGTACTGGCGACGCTCTTCGTGCTGATGGCCTTCCTGCTGGCGGTGCTCGCCGCGCGTCGGGATAGTGCCGGCCAGATCGACACCAGCCTGGCGCATCAGGCGCCGGTTGGCCCGATCACCGCGCCGACGCCGATCGCTCCCCCCGTCGCGCCGATCAACGGCATCCCGATGATGGGCACGGCGGCGCCGCAGGCGACCGCTCCGCAGGCTGCTCCGACCGAGCCCGCCGCTGCGCCCAAGGCGAACCGCCCGGCGCCGACCGCGTCGAGCCTCAAGACCATCGACACCGACAAGGTCGCCAATGCCAAGATCGGCATCGGTGGTGTTTCGACCGGCAACGCCCAGCATGATTCGTCGGCGGTCGCGCCGATCGTGCGGCCCGGTGCCCCGGCTGCCACGAAGCCGACGCCGACTCTCGACCTTGCTCCGCCGGCGCCCGCCACCGGCAACGGCAGCTCGCAACCCCAATAACCGGCCGTATTCCGGCCGTCCGCCCGCCCGCGCCCCTCGGCGCGGGCGAATTCTTGTTGCGTCCGTGTGTCGCGTTCATTTGGAGTCGCTGTCTTGCCTCCGCATCCCTTCTCCCGCTAAGGCCCGACTCCCATGGCGCGGTTCATTTTCATCACCGGCGGCGTGGTCTCCTCGCTTGGCAAAGGTCTCATGGCGGCATCGCTTGCCGCTCTCCTCCAGGCGCGTGGCTATCGGGTCCGCATTCGCAAGTTCGATCCCTATCTTAACGTCGATCCGGGCACGATGAGTCCGTATCAGCACGGTGAGGTCTTCGTGACCGATGATGGGGCCGAAACCGATCTCGACCTTGGGCATTATGAGCGCTTCACCGGCGTTCCGTCGCGGCAGAGCGACAATGTCACCTCGGGCCGGATCTACCAGACGATCATCGCGAAGGAGCGTCGCGGCGACTATCTCGGCGCGACGGTGCAGGTGATCCCGCACGTCACCGACGCGATCAAGCAGTTCGCGCGCGCCGACGTCGACGATCTCGACTTCGTGTTGTGCGAGATCGGCGGCACCGTGGGCGACATCGAATCGCTGCCCTTCATGGAGGCGATTCGCCAGCTCAAGAACGATCTCGGCCGCAACCAGTCGATCTTCGTCCACTTGACGCTGGTGCCCTACATCGCGGCCGCCGGCGAGCTGAAGACCAAGCCGACCCAGCATTCGGTGCGCGACCTGACCGCGCTCGGCATCCAACCCGACGTGCTGGTCTGCCGTTGCGAGCAGCCGCTGCCGGCGGGCGAGCGCGCCAAGATCGCGCTGTTCTGCAACGTGCGCCCCGAGGCGGTGATTCCCGCACTCGACGCCGAGACGATCTACGGCGTGCCCGCGCAATATCATGCCGAGGGTCTCGACGCCGAAGTGCTGCGCGCTTTCGACATCGATCCGGACTCGACCGTGCCCGACCTGCGTCGCTGGTCGGACGTCACCGATCGCATCCACAACCCCGAGGGTGAGGTGACGATCGGCGTTGTCGGCAAGTACACCGGCATGAAGGACGCCTATAAGTCGCTGCACGAGGCGCTCGTCCACGGTGGCATCGCCAATCGGGTGAAGGTCAACATCCGTTGGCTCGATGCCGAGCTGTTCGAGGAGCCGGAGGCCGATCTCGCGCCGGCGCTCGAGCCGATGCACGGCATCCTCGTTCCCGGTGGCTTCGGCGAGCGTGGGTCGGAGGGCAAGATCTCGTCGGTCCGCTTCGCCCGCGAGCGCAATGTGCCCTTCTTCGGCATCTGCCTCGGCATGCAGATGGCCTGCATCGAGGGCGCGCGGAACACAGCCGGCATCGAGAAGGCTTCGACCACCGAATTCGGCCCGACCGAGGAGCCCGTCGTCGGCCTCATCACCGAATGGATGACCGAGGACGGCCAGCAGAAGCGCGAGGCGGGTGGCGATCTCGGCGGCACGATGCGGCTGGGCGCCTATGACGCCAAGCTCGACGGCAACAGCCATGTCGCCTCGATCTACGGCGGCACGGCGATCTCCGAGCGTCACCGTCACCGCTACGAGGTGAACGCCCATTATCGCGAGCCGCTGGAAAAGGGCGGCCTCGTCTTCTCCGGAATGTCGCCCGATGGCGAGCTGCCCGAGATCGTCGAGCGGCCGGACCATCCCTGGTTCGTCGGCGTGCAGTTCCACCCGGAGCTGAAGTCCAAGCCGTTCGATCCGCATCCGCTGTTCAAGAGCTTCATCGAAGCTGCGGTGCGCCACTCGCGCCTGGTTTGATCGGAACTCCCTCCCCGGTATGGCTGGGGAGGGGGCTATTTCGCCCCATCGAATGCGTTGATCACTGTTTGAGTCGCGGCGGTGTCGTCGTTGGCGGTAGTCGGACTGTCGTGGCGGGGCTGATCTCCGACGAACTCGATGGCGCCCCAGAGGATTCCGCCCGCCCATAGCAACGCGATCCAGCGACTCTTGAAGATCGACGAGTGGCGGATCGGCAGCATGGCACCGATCTTGGCAGTCCCCGGTTAGCGTGAGGTAAAATCCTCGACGCAAGCGGCGCGTTCCGGTCCGTGACCGATCGGTTCGGTGCTTCGCGCGGGCGATGTCGCCATCAGCTCGATGGCCATTCCTGCGGCGGGGCGAATTCAGGCCCCGCCGCAGGATGGGCTCCTTCGGAGACGGAAACGCCCGGATCTGTCGATCCGGGCGTCCCGCGCGACGAATGCTCGTCAGCCCCCTTTTGGCTTTCAGCCCGCTCGCGGTTCCAGTCCCCCCTCAGAAAAAGGACCCGCGGGGCTTCGGCCCTCCCCGAACCACGGCCTTCGACCTGTGTTTCGTGGGAGTTCGTTTACCGCCCGAAAGCTCAGCTTGTCATCGTCCTTGCACGATCGTTCGACGAAATGGACATGCGCTGTGACGATTTGGCAACATCCGGCAAGGTTGCCACCCGTTCCCGGGCACAATAGAGCTTCGCGGGCTTGCTCCGCATTCCGCGGCGGGCATCCGGAATCCAGGTCACGCATGCGTCTTTCCCGTCACTTCCTGCCCGTCCTCAAGGAATCGCCCTCCGAAGCGCAGATCGTCAGCCACAAGCTGATGCTGCGCGCCGGGCTCGTCCGGCAGACCGCCGCGGGAATCTATGCGTGGTTGCCGCTGGGGCAGCGGGTGCTCCAGAAGATCGCGCAGATCGTTCGCGAGGAGCAGGACCGGGCCGGCGCGATCGAGCTGCTGATGCCGACATTGCAGTCGGCCGATCTGTGGCGCGAATCGGGGCGTTACGATGCTTATGGGCCGGAGATGCTGCGCATCACCGATCGCCACGACCGCGAGATGCTCTACGGGCCCACCAACGAGGAAATGATCACGTCGATCTTCCGGGATTCGGCGCGCAGCTATCGTGATCTGCCGCGCATCCTCTACCATATCCAGTGGAAGTTCCGCGATGAGACGCGCCCCCGCTTCGGCGTGATGCGCGGCCGCGAGTTCCTGATGAAGGACGCCTACAGCTTCGATATCGACGAGGCCGGCGCGCGCCACAGCTACAACCGCATGTTCGTAGCCTATCTCAACACCTTCGCGCGGATGGGCCTGCGCGCCATCCCGATGCAGGCGGACACCGGACCGATCGGCGGCGATCTCAGCCAC
>DATGEV010000212.1:0-3224 GCA_035309885.1 Sphingomonas sp. | reverse complement strand
GAGGTGGCGCCGCTGGGACCCGCCTATCTCCCGGCCTATGCTGCGGGCGTGCGCGCGGGCCTTGCGGAACTGGCACCGCACTTGATCGGGCAAAACCCGACGGAGCTCGGCGCGATCAATCGGCTGATGGAGCGGCACCTCAAGGGTCACCCCTACGTCAAATCGCCGCTCGATCTCGCCTGCTGGGACCTGCTCGGCACCGCCGGCGGCTTCTCGGTCTCGACGCTCCTCGGCGGCACCGACGGCGAGAGCATCAAGCTCTATCGCGCCATCTCCCAGGACACACCCGCGCGCATGGCCGAGCGCGTCGCGCATTTTCGCGCGGAAGGCTATCGGCAATTCCAGCTCAAGGTTGGCGGTGCGCCCGAGCTCGACATCGCTCGCATTCGCGCGGTCGCAAGCGAGCTGAAGCCCGGAGAGGTCATCGTCGCCGATGCCAACGGCAGCTGGCTCGCCCATCAAGCGATCCGGGTCGCGCGCGGCGTCGAGGATCTCGACCTCTATATCGAGCAGCCCTGCCTCACCTACGAGGAGTGCCTAAGCGTCCGACGGCGCATCCGCCAGCCGATGATTCTCGACGAATGCATGGACAGCCCCGCGGCGCTGCTGCGCGCCCACGCCGACGCTGCTGCGGACGCCGTCAACATCAAGCTGAGCCGCGTCGGCGGACTGACGCCCGCGCGGCAGATGCGCGACATGTGCGTGGCGATGGGGATCGCCATGACCATCGAGGACAGCGGTGGCGGCGACATCGTGACCGCTGCCATCGCGCACCTCGCGCACAGCACGCCGGAGAGGCTTCGCTTCAGCACCAGCGACTGCAACAGCTACGTCACTCTGGAATTGGCGGACGGTGCGCCGCGCCGCGCCGATGGTCGGTTGCGGGCGCCGACAGGGCCCGGCCTCGGCATTGCGCCCCGAAGCGCGGTGCTGGGCAAGCCGGTGCTGAGCATCGGCTAGGCGGGCTTTTCGCGATGTGAAAATTCGCTTCACGATATAAATTGCGTTCGATGGGGGTTTTGTGCCCAATGATTGTCTGCCGGAATCGCGGGACACGGAGAGCGGCATGACAGCTGACAACGAGCTGAACGGCGGCCAGGTGATCGTGGATTATCTGGTCCGCGAGAAAGTGCCGTACGTCTTCGGCCTCTGCGGCCATGGCAACATCAGCTTCATCGACGCGCTCTACGAGCGCTCGAGCGACATCAAGACCATTTCCGTGCACCACGAATCCGTCGCGGGCTTCATGGCGGACGTCTATTACCGCATCACCGGTCAGCCCACGGCGACCTTCACCTCCTGCGGTCCCGGCTCCGCCAATATGCCGATCTGCCTCGCGAACGCCTTCTTCGATTCAGTGCCGTTCCTCGCGGTCACCGGCAACGTGCCAACGGGCCAATTCAATCGCGGCGCCTTCCAGGAGACCTATCGGCATTATCAAGCCGATTTCCCCTCGACGGTGCGCGCCTATTGCAAGCGCGTCTTCCAGCCGACGCGCGGAGATATGGTACCGCTCGCGGTGCGCCAAGCCTGGAAGACGATGGTGACCGGCCGGCCGGGCCCTGTGGTGCTGGATGTCCCCTTCGACATCTTCAAGGAAGCCGCGGCGACGGAGACGCCGCGGCCGGAGGAGTGGAGCGCCAACATCTCCTGCCGCTGTGGCGCCGATCCCGAGGGCGTCGCGAAAGCCGTCGATATGCTGCTCGCGGCGAAGCGGCCGGTGATCCTGGTGGGGCAGGGCGTGAAGTATGGCGCCGCGGCATCCGATCTGCTGCGCCTTGCCGAGCGGTTACAGATTCCGGTTGCGTGCTCGGCGAGCGGGATGGGCGCGATGCCCAGTGATCATCCGCTCGCACTCGGGCTGGTGGCGCGGAACGGGCACTACCAGGCGAACCACGCGGCGCGCCAAGCCGACGTGTTGCTGGCGCTCGGCGTCCGCTTCGACGACCGCACCTCGAGCTCGTGGCTCCCCGGCTATTCCTTCACGATCCCGCCGACGCAGCTCATCCACGTCGACATCGACCCCGACGAGATCGCCCGGAATTACCCGGTGGCGCTCGGCCTGATGGCGGACGTGCGCACGTTCCTGCGCCAGGTGCTCGCCGAGGCCGATCGGCGCAGCGTCAAGCCCGGCGCGCTCGCGCGCAAGGCCTGGCTCGACGATATCGCGGGTTATCGCAAGGCCTGGGACGCCTTCGTGGCACGCGGCTTCCAGGTCGACACCACGCCGATCCATCCTCAGCGCGCCGCGCACGAGATCGACAAGGCGCTGCCCGAGGACGCGATCCTCGTCAGCGACATCGGCATCCATCACAACTGGCTGCTGCAGTATTGCAACCCGCGGCGGCCGGACTCGCTGGTGGGCTCCATGGGCTTCGGGCCCATGGGCTTCGGCGTCGCGGGCGTGCTGGGTGCCAAGCTCGCGGCACCCGACCGGCCCTGCGTCTCGGTCTGCGGCGATGGCGCCTTCTTCATGCACGCGAGCGTGCTGGGCACCGCCGTCGAATACAACATCCCCGTCGTCTGGGTGGTCTGGAACAACTACGCTTACGCCTCGATTCGCGGCCTGCAGCGCGGCTATCTCGAGGGCCGGGAGCTCGCGACGGATTTCCGCCACCCCGAGACCGGCAAGCCTTACAACCCCGATTTCGCCGCCATGGCGCGCGCCGCCGGCATCGAGGGCGTGAGCGTCGATCGCGCGGCTGATCTCGCCGACGCCGTGCGCGCGGGCATCGCGACCGGCAGGCCCTACCTCATCGACGCCAACATCGGCGCGGACATGAATCCCGGTGGCGCGGGCGTCTGGGAGCTGCCCGGGCTCGGCCAGAGCAAGCCCGCCTTCGGCGACCGCTTTCGCGCTTGCTGATCGCGAGATCGAATGCGCGACCTAGTCAGGCTCGCTCCGCCGCGCGAGGGCCACGCGATGCCAATGCATCTCGCGAATGCAAATATAAATGCCGCTTGCGATCACCAGCGCGACGCCGATCACCAGGCTCAAGTCCGGCAGGTCGCCCCAGATGAGGTATCCCAGGATCACCGCCCAGATGATCTGCGTATAGCTGAAGGGCGCGATCGCCGCAGCCGGCGCACAGCTCAGCGACTGGGTCGACAAATACTGCCCGGTGCCGCCGAGCAGACCGATCCCGAAGATGGTGAGCGCAGCAGTCCAGGTCGGCGTGACCCACGCAAATGGCAGGGCGACGGCCAGGATCAGTGCGGCGAAG
>DATGEV010000211.1:0-9056 GCA_035309885.1 Sphingomonas sp. | reverse complement strand
ATGCCGCAGTTCGAGCAGGCATGGACAACAAGGCTGCGTTCCTGCTGCATCAAGCGACAGAGCATTTCTACCACTGCGTGATGCTGACCTTTCGGCTCTACAGCCCGAAATCGCACAAGCTGAACTTCCTGCGCAGCCATGCGGAGGAGATCGCACCATCGCTGATCGAGGCGTGGCCGCGCGCCGATCGCTTCAGCCGTCGCTGCTTCGAACTGCTGCGGCAGGCCTATGTGAATGCGCGTTACTCACCCCATTATGAGATCAACGGCGAGGAACTGGCGTGGCTCGGTGAGCATGTCGCCGAGCTTCAGCAGCGGGTGAAACAGGCCTGCGAACGGCGCCTTGCCGAGCTTCAGGCAGCGTTGCCAAAGGCCGCCGAATAAGATCTCGGCTGTGGATTTTCGGCCGCGCTGCGCGCGGCCTTGGTCATCAGGACATCGGTAAAAGCGGTCGCCCATGCTGCCGCAGCGCGTTCGGTCGCAGCCATTGGCCGACCGATCCGACATGCTCGTCATCGTCGAAAACCGATGGCATCGGCACGTCGATCGGGCAGCGATCGGCGACGATTGTGCTCGAGATCGGCGCGATCGTCGCCCATTCGATCGCCCAGTCCAGCATCGGGACATCGCTGTCGTCGCTGCGCTCGACGGTGAGGATTCCGGCGCCTTCGACGAGGGGACGGAATACATAGCTGCCCGTCTCGGGCTCATAGGAACCCTCGATCAGGCTGCCGTCCGAGAAGCCCAGTATGAAGGGCAGGCCGCGCCTGGCATAGGGCGCGACCAGCACCGTTTCGACGTCACCGGTGATGCGGATATGGCCGCCACGACCGCCCCTGATCTCGATGCTCACGATCGCCCTCGCTGCTGATTCTGCAATGATGGTGATGAGAACATATAGGAAACATTTGAGCAAGTGCCGGATGGTGAGATGGATGCGGATGGAATGGAGAGAGGGGGTGGCGTGAGGGCAAGATTGAAAGCTGTGCCTCCATGAGGCCCGGAAAGCGGCGTCTGCACGTCGTTTGAGGGGGAGGCACGAAGTGCTGCCGGACCGATCTTTGCCTCCAGCTTAGGTGCGATGCCGGCCGGGAATGGCGCACTTCCGGGCGCTGCGACGGTGCCACCGATGGAGCACCTTGAAGGGCAGCCTGGTCATCCCCTCATCATCGTGATCATGCCGTGACGAGGTCCCATCGATGGCCGACGATCCGTTCGAACTCTGGCTGGGTCGTTTGGGGAATGACCGGCCGTTCGCACACCGCATGCGCGGCGCCGTTACCCGCGCGGGCGGCGCGTCGAGCGGACGACGCAGCAGCTTCACCGGCGTGCGGATCGGGCGCGGCGCCGGCGTCGGTCGGGTGCTCGGTTCGCGCGGCGGTGGGACCGGTCGGCGCGTCGTGGTCAAAGCCCGCATCGTCAAGCTGAGCGGCAAGGGTCAGGCCGCGGCGGTGGCCCATCTGCGCTATCTCCAGCGCGACGGCACGACGCGCGAGGGCGAACGCGGCCAGCTCTATGGCCGGGACGATGAGCGTGTCGACGGCAACGCCTTCCTCGAACGTGCCAGCGGTGATCGCCACCAGTTCCGCTTCATTGTCGCGCCCGAGGATGGCGCCGAATATGAGGATATGAAACCCTTGGTGCGGCGCTGGATGTTGCAGGTGGAACAGGACCTGGGAACGACGCTCGACTGGGTGGCGGTCGATCACTTCAACACCGGGCATCCCCATGCCCATGTAATCGTCCGGGGCAAGGACGATCGGGGGAAGGATCTGATCATCGCCCGCGAATATATGACCCAAGGCCTGCGCGCCCGCGCCGCCGAACTGGTCGACCTCGATCTGGGGCCGCGTTCGCCGCAGGAAATCCTGCGCACCAATCTGCGCGAGATCGCGCAGGAGTGTTTCACCGGGATCGACCGGCGGCTGCTTGGCGCTGTCGGCGAGGATGGGCTGGTTCGCCCCGCCCATCCGGACGGCGTCGAACAGTCGCTGCGCGCCGGACGGCTCCAGACGCTGGGGCAGATGGAGCTGGCGCACGAGGCAGGACGGGGACGCTGGCGGCTCGATGCCGATCTCGAACAGACACTGCGCCGGATGGGCGAGCGCGGTGACATCATCCGCATGATGCAGCGCGCCATGCTTGAGCGGGCGCCCGAGCGATCACCGGCCGATCACACCATCTATGATCCCGCCCAAGGCGGGGCTGTCCCGATCATCGGCCGGGTGATCGCGCGGGGCCTCGCCGACGAATTTGCCGACCGCCATTATCTCATCGTCGATGGTGTCGATGGTCTCAGCCATTATGTCGATATCGGGATCGACGCCCCGCCCACCAGCGCGCAGGGCATCGTCAGGATCGCGCCGGCCCGCGTGACGATCCGGCCCGTCGATCGCACCGTCGCCGAGATCGCCGCCGCGCATGGCGGCCGCTACAGCATCGACCTCCACCTCCAACATGACCCTGCCGCGACCGAGGCCTTTGCGCAGACCCATGTGCGCCGGCTCGAAGCGATCCGTCGGGGCACAGGTGACGTCGAGCGGCGGCCCGATGGAAGCTGGACCATCGCGCCCGATCATGTGGTGCGGGTCGAAGCCTGGGAACGCGGCAAGATGCGCGATCATCCGGTCGCCGTCGAGACGTTGTCGGCCACGCCGGTCGAGCAGCTTGCCCACCATGATGGTGTGACCTGGCTCGACCGCGAGCTCACCGCCCCGAACCCGACATCGACGGGGCGGGGTTTTGGTGCGGAGCTGCGCAAGGCGCTCGACCTGCGGCGGCAATGGCTGGTCGAGCAGCAACTGGCCGAAGCGGAAGGCGAGCATATCCGGGTGCGCGCCGATCTCCTCAGGACACTTCGCCAGCGCGAACTGCACCGGGTGGCGGGGCAGTTGAGCGAGGAGCTGGGCATCCCCTTCGCCGAGGCAAGACACGGTCAGCCGATCGAGGGCATTTATCGCCGACCAGTCCAGATCGGCGATGGGAAATATGCGCTGATCGAGAAGGCCCGTGACTTCACGCTCGTGCCTTGGCGGCCGGTGCTTGAGAAGGCGATCGGCAAACCGGTATCGGGCATCATGCGCGAGACCGGCGGGATCAGCTGGACGATCGGGCGGGAGCGCGGTCTCGGCACCTCCTGATTGGCCCACAATGAGCCCAACAGCGCCCAACAGCACCCTCATCCGGGATGTGGCGAGTGGCTATTGTGATCCGATGCAGACCAGCAAGATCCGCCACCAATTCTATCTGCCTGATGAGCTGTCGCGGGCGCTGGATGCACTCGCGTCCAAGCCCGGCTCGTCGAAAAGCGCGATCCTCACCGATGCGTTGCGCGCCTGGATGGAGCGCAAGGCTGCACACGAGATCGACGCGCGCTTCGGGCCGCGGCTCGACCGGCAGCAGCGGATCGCCGAACGCAGCGAAACCATGCTGGGCGCCATCGCCGAAATGCTCGACCTCTTTGTGGCGCATCAGCTGACGCTGACTGCACACCAGCCGCCATTCGACCGAGAGACCGGGCAGCTTGGCCGCCAGCGCTACCAGCAGTTCATCGACCAGGTCGCGCGCCGGCTCGCGAGCAATCCGGGTGTGCCGAGGCTGTTGGCCGCGGCCAAAGCGAAGGAGGAACAGCCATGATCGCAGACCAGTCCCAGCCCCTGACCGTGAGGATCAAGGAGGCCTGTCGCATCACCGGGATCGGGCGATCAAAGCTCTATGAGCTGATTGCCGACGGCGAGATCGAGATCGTCAAGGTCGGGGCGATCACCCTTGTGCCGATCGCCGCTCTTCAAGGGTTGCTTGAAAGGAGGCGTGAAAGGCGATGATGATCTCCGTGATCACGTCTAGCTGCCGGGCATCTTCGCGCCAGTTCCGGCCATTCAACGAGGATCTCGGTCAATCCGAAAGTTGCCGCTGGTGTAGGTTGAAGCAAATGGGTCAGCGCACGGCGTGTCATTGAAGAAAGCGATTGCCAGAGTTTCAGCGACCCGCTCGACACGGGAGGCGAGTCCGCGGCACGTTGAGCTCTGCCGCAATGCGGGCGCGTGGGCGGAGGTGCGATGTCATCCAACGCAGCCAGGGTGTCCGACGGATTGGTCGGCGGAACCGGCAGCGCTTCGTTCATGACAGTGTGTCTTACGTCGCTGAAGTCGGGGGTGTTTCCGCAATCTCACCGACTATATCGTCGCCATTCAGAAAAGCGACGATCCGGTCTGCCAGCAGGGCCTCGGGCAGGCGGCCACGTCCTTTCGTCGCGCACTCCCAAACCAGCAGGCTGCGCCAACCGAGCGCACCGAGCGCACCTATCGCGACGGCATCGCGCTGCCGGTTGGCCGTGATTTTCGCAGACCAGAACTCCGTCCTCGTCGCCGGCAGGCGGAACAGCGAACAGCCATGGCCGTGCCAGAAACAGCCGTGCACGAAGAGCGTCGTCTGAAAGCGCGGCAACACGATGTCGGGCTTGCCCGGTAAGTCGCGGCGATGAAGCCGGTAGCGGAAACCGCGGCTGTGCAGTAGCCGGCGGACCGTCCATTCCGGCGCTGTGTCCTTCGCGCGCACGCGGCACATGTTGAGCCGGCGCTGATCCGGCGTCAGCCTATCGGCCATTGCTCCCGGCCGTCTGCTCCGGGACTGTCGGTTCGTCGTCAGCCAGCGGTGCTCCGACCGCAAGATCGGCCGGAACCGACGGGAACGCGGCGGAGAGCGCAACAAAGGCGTCCGAGCCTGCGACCACGGCCGCCACACTGTCGCGAAACTCGGCGGCGAGACTAGCCACAATGCCGGCATGCAGCAGACGCTCGCGCTGGCGGCCGATGAAGGTCATTAGGATCGGGTGATCGCCGTCGTTGCCCGCCCCCGATCGCAGCAGAACGAAATCCTTGCTATCGAGGAAGGCGCAGGCACTGGCCGTGATTTTGCGGCCGCCAAGACGCCAGTTCTTGCCGACTTTGCCGATATTCCTCAGCTCGCGGTTGCCATAGCCCCCATAGACGCAGATGAGGTCCATAACCGCGCCGCCATTTTCGTAAAGGCGCGGGCTCAGCAGCTTTCGTGCGACCGGCGTGGTGAGCGCAATCGCGCGCTGCTTGCTTGTGGCGCTCAGCCGATGCGCTGAGAAGATGCCGAGATCGGATTCAGCCAACGACCGGACGACGATGATTTCGTCGCGTCGGCTCATCAGCGACGCGCACCTGCCGCGCGCGGCAGGTCCTCAGCGACAAGGTCTCCCAGGAGCTGCCTGCGCAGCGTCTGCGCAACCGCGCGCGCCAGCAGAGGCGGGACCGCGTTGCCGATCTGGCGGAACGCCGGGTTCATCGTTCCGGCAAAGCGGAAACCGTCCGGGAACGATTGTAGTCGTGCCGCCTCGCGGACCGAGATCGGCCGTGCCTGCCTGCTGTCATAATGGATATGGCTGTAGCCATCCTTGCCGAGATGCGCGAGCAGCGTCCGAGCCGGCGTCACCGCTTCCATCTTGCGCCATTTGTTCGGGAATTTCCCGGCATCATAGGGCGGCACGAACGCGGCCTTGAGCTTATCCCATTCGGGGCTACCCTTTTCCGGCCGCTTGCCCGTCTCATCAAGCCGCGCGAGCTCCGCATCGAACAGGCTCTGCGCATATTGATGCGCCTCGGGATATTGATCGCCCGGCTGCAGACCGGCGAAAATCCGGTAGTCGCGCGGAAGATAGCGGATCACATGGTCGCGGACATGCGACCCGCCCTCAAAACCGGACCAGGCGCGCATCGCCTTCACATACTCATGCTGCCGGTTATGCCCGTTATAGGGCAGCATGGCATCGAGCCGCCGGGTGCCGCGCTGCAGCTTGCCCTCCGCCAGCAGCTCGCGGGCCAGAATTTCGGGCAGGTCGCCGATTGCCTGTTCGGTACTGATCGCAGGAGGCAACGACGAGTCAGGCTCCGGCGCAGCCTTATAGGCGGTCGCGGAGCCGGTGTCGGAGAGCAGGTCCTTGCCGGTCGCGAGCTTGAGCGCAACCGCCCGTGACCCCTGATAGCCCGACGGCAGATCAACCCAGTGGGTCGGGACAGGGAAGTCGACGTCGTCCGCGACCTCCTTGCGGATTGCGATTAGGATCATCCGCTCGCGCATCTGTGGCACGCCGTAGAACGCCGCGTTGAGCAGCGTGTAACGGACAACATAGCCCTTGGCGGCGAGGATCTCGCCTATCTCGGACGCGAGATTGTGACCGCCATGATTGAGCATGTCTGGCACATTCTCAATCACCACTGCCAGTGGAGCGCAGGCTTCCACATAGCTGAGATATTCGATGTAGAGTCGGGCGCGGGGATCGTGCCGGAATGCCTCGGGATGCTCGGCGATCTCGCGCAGTTTCGAGCGGCCGACGCGGGCGAAGGCCTGACAGGGAGGGCCGCCGACGATGACATCGAAAGCTGCCGACGCCGGACCGAGAGCGAGCGCGGCGGTGAGGTCGGCAGGAGAGGTGGCCGTGATGTCGCGCGCAATGCTGTGACGGTCTTCTCCGTGATGGAAATTGAGGCCGTGCGATCGGGCAGCGTCGGGATCATTCTCAACGGCCGCGACAATCTCGTAGCCAGCCGCCTGAAATCCGAGCGAAATACCCCCGCACCCCGAGAACAGGTCGAGCACGCGGGGTCGGGCGCCAGCCTGGAGGCGCTGGATTTTCTGCCGGATCAACTTGGGGTCGACGCTCATGACCGGTCACTGCCGAGCGGCAGCTCCGACTGGCCGGCTTTCGTCGACAGGTAATGGAGAACAGCTTGGCGGATGACCCAGGCCGACGATACGTCATTGGCAGCCGCCATCGCCTGCACTTGGCGGTGCACACGCTCCGGAAGAAGCACAGTGGTGCGGACGGTCTTTCCTGTAGCCAAGGTGTTCGGGCTCCCTTCCAAGCCGCCTACACCACTTCGCACCATCATGCACCACATTACATCATCGTGGTCCACGCAATTTTGCGTTCGATCGGCGAACAGGCTTACGGAATTGCTATCATTGCGGTTTGCTGTTCGTGAGGTTTATGTTCCCGGCAGTCCGACTCCGGTGCGCGTCGGCAGATATACGTTCCAATGCCTGCCACCGGAGACTTTCCGTTGCGTCCTGTCGAGATCACGCCGTCGCCGCATGCGCTGCTCCGATCCTTGCGCGGTCTGGGCTATTCACCGGAAACCGCGCTCGCCGATCTCGTCGACAACTCGCTCGCTGCCGGCGCGAGGCAGGTCAGTATCCGGCTCGACTGGCGCGAGGGCAATCCTCTGGTCGAAATTCTTGATGACGGCGCGGGCATGGGCTTCGAACGGCTCGTCGAGGCAATGCGCTTCGGCGGCGCCGGACCCGACGCTGAGCGGGACAGCAGCGATCTCGGCCGGTTCGGCCTCGGACTGAAGACCGCGTCGCTGTCGCAATGCCGCGAGCTGACGGTGGCGTCGCGCCATGACGGGGAAGTCGCACGATTGGCCTGGGACGTCGATCGCGTCGGTGAGGGATGGTGCGCTGACGCGCCCGAGGTCTCTCCGCCCGGCGAGCTCGCGGCGGCATTCGAGTCCGCGGGGAACGGCACGCTCGTCAGCTGGAGCCGGATGGACCGGCTGGGCGGTCTCTGGGGCCTCGACCGCGACACGTTCAACGAACGCATCGCCGATATTCGCGCGCATCTTGCGATGACCTTCCACCGCTTCCTCAGTGGCGAGGCGCGCCGGCTTGCGATCCGCGTCAACGGGCTGGCACTTGCCGCCTGGGATCCGTTTTGCCGAAGTCATAACGCGACGACGGCAATGCCCCGCGACGTCATCCGCGGCACCGACGGTGCGATTATCGCCCGACCCTATATTTTACCGCACCGCGACCGGTTCGCGAACGAACGGGAGTGGGAGGAGGCCGGCGGGCCGGGCGGCTGGGTCGAGCGCCAGGGTTTTTATGTCTATCGCGGCGACCGCCTCGTCTCTCCCGGCGGCTGGCTCGGCCTCGGCGGCGCCCGGGCGTGGACCCGTGAGGAATCGAGCCGTCTCGCCCGCATTGCGCTCGATCTGCCGGTGTCGATGGACGAGGTATGGCGGATCGACATTCGTAAATCGGTCGCCCGTCCGCCGGCCTGGGCACGCGCTCGGCTGGCGGGCCTCGGTGCTGACTGCCGGCGCCGCGCGCGTGAGGTCTTCGCATGGCGCGGCGGCGGTCCCTCCCGCAAGCACCGTCGCGCCGAACCCGACGGCGAAGCATGGCCTTGGGAAGCCCGCGCCGGTAAGTCGGTCCCTCGCTATCGTGTACGCCGGGATCATCCCGCTATTGCTGCGGTCGCCGATCTGCTCGGCGACGACGCGGCGCTGCTCGAAGGCCTTTTGTCCGCGATTGAACTGACCGTGCCGGTCGAACGGATCTGGCTCGACGTCGCCGAGCAGGGCGGCGCCGAGCCGGCTAAACCTGCCGCGACAGAGATAGTCGAGCTCGCTGCCCCGCTTGCCACGCTGGTGCGCAGCATGAACAACACGAACGATATCGAAGACCATCTCGAATCTGTGCTGCGTTCGTTGGGCATCACCTCGCCCGCACTGCGCGCCGCGGTCGTCCGAAAACTAGGGGAGAGTTGAGCCGATGGATCCAGTCACTCAGCTGGCAAACACCGCTCGCGTCGCGCTCGGTCCGCGCGCCGGTGACCGCACGCTGCTGGCGACCGATGATATTCTGGCGATCGTGCGCGCGTCTGCTCCACTGGTCGGGCTCACCAGTGGGCATGTTTTCACCGAGGATGAGATCGCGTCCGCCGCTCGCGATCTCGAGGCATTGTTCGTGGTGGCGCAGGGACCCTCGATCCGCCTCCTCGGCGAGACGCAGCCGCCGCCTTGGTATCTCGGCGAACGACGCCGGCCCGGCGCCTTCTTCTTGCGCTATCTGCAGAAGCTGTCGGAGGGAGGCTGGGCGCCGCGCGCGCTCGAGGTGCTCGAGGAAAGCACCGCCGATGTCGTCGAGCTGATCGATGACCCAGACCGGGACGTGCCCTGGGACTGGCGCGGGCTGGTGGTCGGCAATGTCCAGTCGGGTAAGACGGCGCACTATGCCGGCGTGATC
>DATGEV010000210.1:0-13952 GCA_035309885.1 Sphingomonas sp. | reverse complement strand
CGCAGCTCGTGGCGGGCAAGTTCGGCGAGGCTTGCCTCGGTCGATCCGTGGAGCACGATCAGCGGCGGCACCACCACCTCCAGCCCCACCTCGCGCACCGCAGCCCCGATCGCATGATCGTCGGCGAGCAGATCGGCGAAGCGTTCGAACCCGCCGATCTGCTTGAGCGTGGTGCTGCGGATCGCGATGGTGGAGCCCATGCAGGGCTTGGCCATGCCGGTGGCGAGCCCGATCATCACGCTGGGCAGGAAGCCCCAGGAGATGCCGGCGGCAGCGAGCTGCGACCAGCCGCCTGTCTCGCCGCGTCCGGCATAGAGCAGGGTCACCGCGCCGACTCCGGGCCGCGCCATCTCGGCGGCGATCCGCGCCGCATAGTCGTGGGGCACCACCATGTCGCTGTCGCTCAGCACCAGCAGCTCGCCCGACGCAGCCGACATCATGTTGATGAGATTGGAAATCTTGCCGTTCGATCCGCTGCGCCGGTCGTTTGCCACCAGCGTCGCGGGCCGGCCTTTCGCCTGGAGCGCGCGGACCGAGGCGGCGGCGGGATCGGCCGGATCGGCCACACCGGCCACCATGTCGATCGGCCCCAGATACTCCTGATTGAGGAAAGCGCCGAGCTTCGCCTCCAGCTGCGGCTCGGGGCCGTGGAGGGGTTTGAGCATGGTGATCGAGGGAGCATCGGCGGGCGCCGGCACGGTGCCGCGGGGACGCCAGCGTCCGGCCAGCGCGGTGGCGGCGAGCGTATAGGCGACCCCGATCATCGCCACGATCGTTAGGCCTGTCGAGATGAAGCCGGGCACACCAAATCCTTAAACACGCGTCATGAAGGCCGCTTGGTGCTTCCCAAATGCCTCCACGCCCGCCTAGAAGCCAGCCTCGATGGCAAATGGTGAAACGATCCTGGTGACCGGCGTGTCGGGCTTCGTCGGAGCGGGCGTCGCGCGCGCCTTTGCGGCGGAGGGCTGGCGCGTGCGCGGTCTGGCGCGCCCGAGCAGCCCGGCGACCAACCTCGAAGGCTTTCCCGGCGAGATCGTGCGTGGCGACATGCTCGATCGCGCCTCGATCGAGCACGCGCTGGAGGGGTGTACCGCGCTGGCGCATGTCGCTGCCGATTATCGGCTGTGGGCGCCCGACCCAGAGGAGATCGTCCGCCACAATCGCGAGGGCACGCGCGCGGTGATGGAGGCGGCTCTGGCGGCGGGCGTGAACCGCATCGTCTATACCAGCAGCGTCGCCACCATCGCCCCGCTCGATGGCGGGGCGGCAGGCGAGGACCGGCCGCTGACCGAAGCGACCGCGATCGGCGCCTATAAGCGCTCCAAGGTGGTGGCCGAGCGTCTGGTCGAGCAGATGGTGGCCGAACAAGGCCTGCCCGCCGTGATCGTCAATCCTTCCACCCCGATCGGCCCGCGCGACGTCAAGCCTACGCCGACGGGCCGCATCCTCGTCGAGGCGGCGACCGGCAAGATCCCGGCCTTCGTCGATACCGGGCTCAATCTCGTCCATGTCGATGACGTGGCACACGGCCATGTGCTAGCGCTCACCAAGGGCACGCCCGGCCGCCGCTACATCCTCGGCGGCGAGGATGTGTCGTTGCAGGCGATGCTGGCCGAGGTCGCCCGCCTTGTCGGCCGCAAGCCGCCGACCATCCGCCTGCCGCGCACGCCGCTGATGCCGCTGGCGGTCGTCTCCGAGGCATGGGGGCGGCTGACCGGCCGCGAGCCGATGCTGACCCGCGACGCTCTCCGTATGGCGAAATACCGCATGTTCTTCAGCTCGGATCGAGCCAAGGCCGAGCTCGGTTATCAGGCGCGGCCGTGGCAGGCGGCGGTGGCCGACGCGCTCGGCTGGTTTCGTGAAGCGGGCATGATCGGATGATGATCGTCGGTCTGCTGGGGCTGGTCGTCTGGCTCGGCCTGCTCGTCTTCCGCGACGGCTTCTGGCTGGCGCGCGACACCGACGAGGGCTTGGCACCGGCGCCGGCAGCCTGGCCCGCCGTCACTGCCGTCGTCCCCGCGCGCGACGAGGCGGAGGTGATTGGCCGCGCCGTCGGATCGCTGATCGCGCAGGATTATCCGGGCGATTTCCGCATCGTGCTGGTCGATGACGGCAGCAGCGACGGGACCGCGCAGATCGCTCGCGAGACGGCGGCGGCGCTGGGCTCGGATCGGCTGACCGTGATCGCTGGATCGCCGCCGCCCGCCGGCTGGACGGGCAAGCTCTGGGCGATGCGCAATGGCATCGAGCAAGCTGGCGCCGCGCCCTCCTATCTCTGGCTGACCGACGCCGACATCGCGCACACGCCCGAGACGCTGCGCTCGCTGATCGCGCGGAGTGAAAAGGACGGCCTCGTGCTCAACTCGCTGATGGCGGAGCTGCTCTGCTCGACCTTCGCGGAGAAGGCGCTGATTCCGGCCTTCGTCTTCTTCTTCCAGATGCTCTACCCCTTCGCCCGCGTGAACCGCCCGGCCTCCAAGATGGCGGCGGCGGCGGGCGGCTGCATGTTGGTGAAGCGTCAGGCGCTGGCGGACGCCGGCGGCGTTGCGGTCATCGCCGACGCGATCATCGACGATTGCGCGATGGGCGCTACCATGAAGCGCCAAGGGCCGATCCGCCTGTCGCTCACCCGTCGCTCGGCGAGCATCCGGCCTTATGGTGGCTGGCGGGCGGTCGGCATGATGATCGCGCGCTCGGCCTATGCGCAGCTCGGATATTCACCGATTCTGCTGCTCGGCACGCTGGCGGGCATGGGGCTCGTCTATGTCGCGCCGCCGCTGCTGGCGCTGTTCGGGCATGGTGGAGCGCAGCTGGCCGGTGCTGCCGCGTGGCTGGCGATGGCGGTGTGCTTCCAGCCGATGCTGCGTTTCTACCGGCGCTCGCCGCTCTGGGGGCTTGCGCTGCCGGTGATCGGCATGTTCTACGCCGGCGCGACTTGGTTTTCGGCGTGGCGCCACTGGCAGGGGCGCGGCGGCATGTGGAAAGGACGGGCGCAGGCCCGGATGCAGCAATGAGCGCTTCGACCGCCGCCGATCTTGCTTCCGGCAAGGGGCATACCGACGAGAATTTCCCGGTCGCCTCGGTGCTGATCGCGCCGGCCTTCCGTGCGCCGATCATGGCCTTCTACCGCTTCGCACGGCTGGCCGACGACATCGCCGACCATGAGACCGCTCCACCGACCGAGAAGCTCGCCCGGCTGGAGGCGATGCGCGCCGGCATCACCAGCGAATCCGATGCCGAGCCGAGCGCGGTGGCGCTGCGAAAAGTGATGGCCGAACGCGGGCTCGATCCGTCCCACGCGCTCGACCTGCTGGAAGCCTTCCGCCGCGACGTCACCAAGCTGCGTTATGACAGCTGGGACGATCTGATGGATTATTGCCGCTATTCGGCGATGCCGGTCGGTCGCTTCGTGCTCGACGTGCATGGCGAGGACCGCGCGACCTGGCCTGCCAATGATGCGCTCTGCGCGGCGTTGCAGGTGATCAATCATCTTCAGGATTGCGGCAAGGATTTCCACACCATCGACCGCGTCTATCTGCCGCAGGACATGCTAGCCGTCGCCAGCGTGCGCTCCGAGGAACTGGGCGCGGATCAAGCGTCACCGGCGCTGCGCTCCGTCATCGCCACGCTGGCTGAGCGCTGCCAGCATCTGCTCGCGGATGCTGCGCCCTTCGCGCGCCAGATTCGCGACCGGCGGCTGGGGATCGAGGTGGCGGTGATCCAGCGTCTCGCGGTCAGCCTCGCTGCCCGCCTGCGCCGCCGCGATCCGCTCTCCGAGCGCGTGCATCATGGCAAGGCCGAGGCGCTGCTACTCGCGTCAGGCGCGGCGCTCGGCCGGCTGGTGGCGTTCTGATGGCGAGCCAGCCCGCCGCCGCCGGCTCTTCCTTCTACGCCGGCATGAAGGTGCTCCCCAAGGCGGAGCGCGAGGCGATGTACGCGGTCTATGACTTCTGCCGCGTCGTCGACGACATCGCCGACGACCAGCGGAGCGATCCGGCCAGCCGCGCTGCCGATCTCGATCGCTGGCGCGCCGATCTCGCCAGCCTTTATGCCGGCGGCGATCCCGGCGTGGCGGCGATGCTGGTGCCGCATGTCCGCCGTTTTGGGCTCAGGCGCGCCGATTTCGAGGCGGTGATCGACGGCATGGCGATGGACGTCGTCGCCGACATCCGCTGGCCGACGATGGAGACGCTCGATCTCTATTGCGACCGCGTGGCGTCAGCGGTGGGGCGGCTGTCGGTCTGCATCTTCGGCATGGATGAGGCGCCGGGGGTCCAGCTTTCGCACCATCTCGGTCGCGCGCTCCAGCTCACCAACATCCTGCGCGACCTCGACGAGGATGCTGCTATCGGCCGCGTCTATCTGCCGCTGGAGGCGATCGAGGCACAGGGCATCGCCGTTGGCGACATCGCGACGGTGATCAACGATCCGCGCATCGACGGCGCCGCGCGCATCGTCGCCGAGCGCGCCAGGCGCCATTATGCCGAGGCGCACGCCATCCTGCGCGATCGCCCGCGCGGCCATCTGATCGCGCCAAGGCTGATGGAGGCGGCTTACTCCGAGCTGCTGCGCCGCATGGAGAAGGCCGGCTGGGCGCCGCCGCGTCATCGCGTTCGCCACAACCGGCTGGCGCTGGCCTGGACGCTGATCCGGCTGCGGCTCGGGCGGTGACGCGCGCTCATGTGATCGGGGCGGGGCTGGCCGGGCTCTCCGCCGCCGTCGCGCTGACCGAGGCCGGCTTCGCCGTCACGCTGAGCGACGCCGCGCGGCAGGCGGGCGGCCGCTGCCGCTCCTACCGCGACCCGCAGCTGGGTGTGGTGATCGACAACGGCAATCACCTCGTGCTGTCGGGTAATCACATGGTGCGCGATTTCCTCGCCACGATCGGCGCAGGCGACCGCCTTGCGGGGCCGGGCGAGGCGCGCTTCCCCTACGCCGACGTGCGCGACGGGCGCCGCTGGGAACTGCGCCCCAATGCCGGGCCGCTGCCCTGGTGGATTTTGGCGAAGGGGCGGCGCGTGCCCGGCACCAAGCCGGCCGACTATCTCGCCCTCACCCGCCTGCTCAAGGCCACGCCCGACCAGACCATCGGCGACGTGCTGCCCACCCAGGGGCCGCTGTGGGACGGGCTGCTCGCCAATTTCCTTGTCTCTGCGCTCAACACCCCGGCGGCGGAAGGGTCGGCGGCGCTCGCCGGCGCAGTGGTGCGCGAGACGCTCGCCAAGGGCGGTGCGGCCTGCCACCCGCTGGTCGCCGAGCCAACACTCGCCGCTACCTTCATCGAGCCCGCGATCGCCTGGCTGGAGGCGCGCGGCGCCACCATCCGGCTCGGCCGCCGGCTGCGTGAAGTGGAGCGCGACGAGGGCCGCGTCATGACGCTCGACTTCGCCGACGGGCGCGAGGCGGTGGCGCCGGACGAGCCGGTGGTGCTCGCCGTCCCCTCCTGGGTTGCGACCGATCTGCTGCCCGGCTTACGCGCGCCCGATCGGCACAATGCGATCGTCAACGCGCATTTCCTCCATCCCGCGCCGGCCGGCGCCGCGCCGATCACCGGCGTGATCGGGGGCACGGCGGAGTGGGTGTTCGCCTTCCCCGATCGCCTCTCGACCACCACCAGCGCGGGCGACGCGCTGCTCGACGAGGATCGCGAGTCGCTCGCCCGGCGTCTCTGGGCCGATGTCGCGGCAGTGCATGACCTGCCCGCCGAACTCCCCCGCTGGCAGATCGTGGTCGAGAAACGCGCCACCTTCGCGGCCACGCCCGATCAGGATCGCCGCCGCCCTTGCGCCAAGACGAAATGGGATAACCTGTTCCTGGCTGGCGACTGGACGCAAACCGGGCTACCGGCGACCATCGAAGGCGCACTCCGATCCGGCCGGACGGCCGCGGTGTTCGCCACCAAGATGGAGACTGGAACTGTTGCGCGCTGACGACCTTGCCGAAGACCTGCCCACCGATCCGCTCGACGGCGTCGAGGCGGCGATCGGCCGCGCTGCGGACGCGCTGATCAAGGCCCAGCGCGACGACGGCCATTGGGTGTTCGAGCTGGAGGCGGATGCCACCATCCCCTCCGAATATATCCTGCTGCGCCATTATCTCGGCGAGCCCGACGATTTGGAGCTGGAGGCGGCGATCGGCCGCTACCTGCGCCGCATCCAGGGCAGTCATGGCGGCTGGCCGCTCTATCAGGACGGCGCCTTCGATGTCTCGGCGACGGTGAAGGCCTATTATGCGCTGAAGATGATCGGCGACGACATCAGCGCGCCGCACATGGTCCGCGCGCGCGAGGAAATCCTCAAGCGCGGGGGGGCTGGCGCGTCGAACGTCTTCACCCGCATCCAGCTCGCGCTGTTCGGCGCGGGATCGTGGCGCGTGGTGCCCGAAATGCCGGTCGAGCTGATGCTCGCGCCACAGGGCTTCCCGGTGCATCTCTCCAAGATGTCCTACTGGGCGCGCACCGTGATCGTGCCGCTGCTGGTGCTGGCGGCGTTGCGCCCGGTGGCGAAGAACCCGCGCGGCGTGAAGGTAGACGAGCTCTACGCGCCCGGCCGCCATATCCTGAAGCGCGCGCTGCCCGGCAAATGGCTGTGGGTGAAGGGCTTTGGCGCGCTCGACATCGTGCTCAAGCGCGGGCGCCGACTGTGGCCCAAGACGCTCCGCCAGAAGGCGATCCAGGCCTGTGTCGATTTCGTGGTCGAGCGGCTGAACGGCGGGGACGGGCTCGGCGCCATCTATCCGGCGATGGCCAACAGCGTGATGATGTTCGACGCGCTCGGTTACGCGCCCGATCATCCGCACCGGGCGATTGCGCGGGAATCGGTCGAGAAGCTGCTGATCCGCCGCGAGGATGACGAGATCTATTGCCAGCCCTGTGTCTCGCCAGTGTGGGACACGGCGCTGGCCGCCCACGCGATGCTGGAAGCGGGCGGCGAGGCGGCCGATGCGTCGGCGGTGCGCGGGCTCGACTGGCTCAAGCCCCGCCAGATCCTCGACGTGAAGGGCGATTGGGCGGTGGCGCGGCCCGATGTCCGCCCCGGCGGCTGGGCCTTCCAGTACGGCAACGATCATTATCCCGATCTCGACGATACCGCCGTGGTGGTGATGGCGATGGATCGCGCTCGGCCCGCGCTCGGCGATCGCTATGACGAGGCGATCGCGCGCGGCGTGGAGTGGAATGTCGGCCTGCAGAGCAAGGACGGCGGCTATGCCGCGTTCGATGCCGACAACATGTATTTCTACCTGAACGATATCCCGTTCGCCGATCATGGTGCGCTGCTCGATCCGCCGACCGCCGACGTGACCGCGCGTGTGGTGTCGATGCTGGCGCAGATCGGCGAACCGCTCGACAGCCCGCGCATGGTGGCCGCGCTCGACTGGCTGAAGCGCGACCAGCATGCCGAGGGCAGCTGGTGGGGGCGCTGGGGCGTCAACTACATCTACGGCACATGGTCGGTGCTCTGCGCGCTCAATGTGGCGGGCATCGATCCGGCCAACCCGATGATGCGCCGCGCCGCGCGCTGGCTGGTGACGATCCAGAACGCCGACGGCGGCTGGGGCGAGAGCTGCGACAGCTATGATCTCGCGCGCCGAGGGCATGAGCCGGCGCCGTCCAACGCCTCGCAGACCGCGTGGGCGCTGCTCGGGCTGATGGCGGCGGGCGAGGTCGATCATCCCGCCGTCGTGCGCGGCGTCGCCTGGCTGGAGCGCCACCAGGCCGAGGACGGTCTGTGGGGGCAGGAGCATTATACCGGCGGCGGTTTCCCGCGGGTCTTCTATCTCCGCTACCACGGTTATCCGAAATATTTCCCGCTGTGGGCGCTGGCCCGCTATCGCAACCTCAAGCGCGGCAATATGCGGCGCGTGTCCTACGGCATGTAATGATCCTGATCGCGACAGGCATGAAGCGCGAGGCCAAGGCCCTGGCGCGTGAGGGGGTTCAGGTCGTCGTCGGCGGCACCGATCCGGCACGGCTGGAGGCCGAGCTGGAGGCCGGCGTGGCGGCCGGCGCCACCGCGATCCTCAGCATGGGTCTCGCTGGTGCGCTGGCGCCGCGCATGGCGGTAGGCGACTGGGTGGTCGGCACCATCTCGCCCTCCGGCATGGAGCGGCGCGAGTGGAGCGTCGGCGCGGGCGCCGCACGGCGCGAGCACAAGCCGCTGGGGCAGGCGCCCTCGCGCAAGACCGAGGCTTCGAAGGCGTGGATCAACCGCGTCGCGTCGGCGCTGCCGGGCGCGGTTGTGGGCCGCATCCATGCCGACGGAACGATGATCGTGACGGCGCGGCAGAAGGAGGAGTTGCACTTCTCCACGCGCGCTTGCGCCTGCGATATGGAAAGCCACATCGCCGCCCGCGTCGCCGAGCGGCACAATCTGCCCTTCGCGGTGGCCCGCGTGATCTCGGATGCGGCCGACCGCACGTTGCCGCGGGCCGCGCAGGTGGCGATGGCGCCGGATGGCGGCGTCCGGATCGGGGCTGTGCTGCTCGCGATTCTTACCCGCCCGTGGCAGCTGCCCGCGCTGATCGGCGTCGCCATGGACGCCGATCGCGCGATGCGGAAATTAGTCCGCGGTTACAACATGCTTGCTGGCAGCGGGTTTGTTCTTCGCGATCAGGGCAAGCTCCCGCTCGACATGGCTTGAGAACACGTCCTCGGCAGGGCGCGCCTTGCTGAGGTCGATATCCTTGGCCATCGGGCCGGTGGTGCGGACGCCCTTGCGGCCGACGCTCATCATCTTGAACGGGTGACGGATCGCGTCGGTCGCGGCGGTGCCTTCGAAGCCGCAATGGACCATGCAGTCCGAGCACTTCTCATATTTGCCGACGCCGAACTGATCCCATTCGGTGCCTTCCATCAGCTCGGCGAAGGTCTTCACATAGCCTTCGCCGACGAGGTAGCAGGGCTTCTGCCAGCCGAAGACGGTGCGCAACGGCATCGACCAGGGCGTGCATTCGTAGCTCTGGTTGCCGGCGAGGAAGTCGAGGAACAGCGGCGAGTTGGTGAAGGTCCAGGCCTTGCCGCCGTCGCCGCGCGCGAACACGTCGCGGAAGAAGGTCTTGGTGCGCTCGCGGCTGAGGAAATGCTCTTTGTCCGACGCGCGCTCATAGGCATAGCCGGGCGAGATGGTGATCTCGACGTCGAGGCGCTTCATCTCGTCGAAGAAGGCGGCGAGGCGAGCCGGATCGGCGCCGTCGAACACGGTGCAGTTGACCTGCACGCGGAAGCCCTTGGACTTGGCGAGCTCGATCGCCTCGACCGCGACGTCATAGGTGCCGGCCTGATCGACGGCATGATCGTGCATCGCCTTGTCGCCATCGAGATGGATCGACCAGGTGAAGAATTTGTGCGGCTTGTAGTCGTCGATCTTCTTCTTGAGCAGCAGCGCGTTGGTGCACAGGATGACGAGCTTCTTCTTCGCCAGATAGCCCTCGACGATCTTGGGCATCTCGCGGTGGAGCAGCGGCTCGCCGCCCGCGATCGAGACCGCCGGCGCGCCGCATTCGTCGATCGCATCCATGCACTGCTGATAGCTCATGCGCTGGTTGAGGATGGGATCGGGATAATCGATCTTGCCGCAGCCCGGGCAGGCGAGATTGCAGCGCAGCAGTGGCTCGAGCATCAGCACGAGCGGATATTTGCCGCCCTTGATGTGCTGCTTGACGGTGTAGGCGCCGATCCGGGCGGTGACGGCGAGGGGGAGGCCCATAACGTGATCCTTAGGCTACGCGCGCGCGCTGCGGCAGGCGCTCAAGCGCGGGCGGCAGGCGGAATTGCACATTCTCTTCGAGTCCGTCGAGCTTTTCGACGGAGGTGGGGGTGATCTTTTCGATCGCGGCGATCACGCTCTGCACCAGCTCTTCGGGTGCGGACGCGCCGGCGGTGAGGCCGATCGTGTCGACGCCCTCCAGCCAGGCCGGATTGAGTTGCGATCCGTCGGCGATCAGGAAGCTGGGCTTGCCCATTTCCTCGCCGATCTCGCGCAGGCGATTGGAATTGGAACTGTTGGGGCTGCCCACCACCAGCAGCATGTCGGCCTGGCGGCAGAGCTCGCGCACCGCCGACTGGCGGTTTTGCGTCGCGTAGCAGATGTCGGCGGTGTCCGGCCCGGTCACGTCGGAGAAGCGGGCGGTCAGCGCGGCGATGATCGCGCGCGTGTCGTCCACCGACAGCGTGGTCTGCGTGATGTAGGCGATCGGCGCGTCGAGCGCGAGCGGCAGGCTCTCCACCTCTTCGGGCGCGCCGACGAGATGCACCTCGCCGTCGATCTGGCCGAGCGTGCCCTCCACCTCGGGATGGCCGGCGTGGCCGATCAGCACCAGCGTGCGTCCGGCCTGGACATAGCGACGGCCCTGCGAATGAACCTTGCTGACCAGCGGGCAGGTGGCGTCGATCACGGGCAGGCCGCGCTCTTCGGCATCCATCTGCACCGCGCGGCTGACGCCGTGCGCGGAAAAGATGGTGACGGCGCCGGTGGGAACCTCGTTCAGTTCCTCGACGAACACAGCACCCTTCGCCTTCAGCGTGTCGACGACATGCCGGTTGTGGACGATCTCGTGGCGGACATAGACGGGAGCCCCAACCCGATCGAGCGCTTGGTCCACGATATCAATGGCGCGGATTACGCCAGCACAGAAACCGCGGGGTTGGGCGAGAAGCACCTTGACCATCAATATCTCCAGAGGGGCTGCCACCACATAGTCGTTCTGTCACGGTTGCGAAAGATGGGCGCACCGACGTAACGGCGATGGTCCGTTCAGACATGGTTATAGCGGGCATGCCGATAAACCCCTGCTGACTAAAGGATGACGACCGTGACAGGAAAGACACGCATTGCCGCTCTTCTCGTGCTCAGCATCGTGCCGACGGTGGCGCAGGCGCAGGCCGTCGACGCGGCCCAGCGGATGACGGGATATAATGATGCGGTGATCGCGATCATGAAGGCCAAGGCGCCGCTGCCGACGCGCGCCGATCGCTTCGAACCGGTGGTGAAGGCCTATTACGACATGCCGACCATCGCCGCGCTGGTGGTGGGGCCGGGCTGGGCGTCGGCGTCGGCGTCGGACAGGGCCGAAGCGATTGCGGCGCTCACGCGGCATTCGGCGGTGTCGCTGGCGCGCAACTTCGCCAGCTACTCGGGCGAGCGCTTCTCGGTCGACCCCAAGGTGATCGAGCGCGGGCCCGACCGGGTGGTCAAGGTAACGATCAACACCGACACGCTGCTCTACCGGATGCGGCAGTCGGCCGGGCAGTGGAAGATCGTCGACGTCGTCTCCAGCGGGGTGAGCAACCTTGCACTGCAGCGTGCCGATCTCCAGACCACGCTGGAGAAAGGCGGCATCACCGGCATGGTCAAGCGTCTCGGCCAGATCGACGCGGTGAAATAAGCTCAGCTCCGGGGCCGGTGCTTGTTTTGGCCCAGCAGCGCCGGCTCGAAGATCAGCGCGCACACCAGCGTCCAGGCGAGCGAGATCATCAGGATCTTACCCATGCTGGCGGTGCCGGGGTGACGCGACAGCCATAGCGAGCCGAACGCACTGCCGGTTGCCAGCGCCGAGAAGAAGATCGCGCGCGCCAGCGGGGATTGGATCAGGTCGGTCGCGCCCGCCCTCCACGCCATCACGAAATAGATGTGGAAGGCGGTGCCGACCCCGAACAGCAGCGGGAAGGCGATGATGTTGGCGAAGTTGATCGGCTGGCCGATCAGCACGCAGGTGCCGAGCGTCAGGAAGCCCGACAGCACCACCGGCGCCAGCGTGAACAGCACCTCGCGCACGTCGCGCAGCACCGCCAGCAGCAGCAGGCTGATCGCTGCGAGCGCGAGCAGGCCGGCCTCGACGAAGGCCATCGCCACGGTGTGCGCGGCGGCCTGCGTGGCGACCGCGGGGCCGGTGGCGTCGGGTGCGGCGCGGCGCACCGTCTTGACGAATTGGGAGAGCGCCTGGTCGCTGCGATCGGTGCCGGTGGCGACAAGCTGGACGTGCGCCTGGCCGTCGGCGGCGATCCACTGCTGCTTGATCGACGCGGGCAGCGTGTCGATCGTCACCGGCTGGGCCGAGAGCGCGGCGCGGATCTGATCGAGCATCGTCTCGAGCGGGGGAATCAGCATCGCCGTCGCCGCCTGACGCGCGGCCGGCGGGGCCGCCGCTAGCCGATCGAAGGCAGTGGCGAGGCGGCGCGCATCGGCGCTCGCCGGGCCCGTTCCCGCCTGGCGCAGCCCGTCGGCGGTGTGGCGCAGCGCCGCCCGCGTCTCCGCGTCGGACGGCGGTGTCGCTGGAACCAGCGGATTGAGGGTGAAGTCGAGCAGCGCCTCGGCATTGGCGATCAGCGCGAGCTTGGCGGGCTGGTCGTCGGGCACGAAGCTCGTCGCGGTGACGGCATGGCCGACCGGCGGCAGCTTGGCGAGGCGGGCCGCCAGCGCCTGCGCCGCGGACACGTTGGGAGCCAGGATGTCGATCGTGTTGGGATCGCGATCGGGGTCGTGGACAAGATCGGCCAGCGTCGCCATCGCCTCGCCCTCGGGGTTACGCAGATGGAGCGGGTTGAAGTCGAAATGGACGTAATGGAGGCTGGCGATGCTCGCCACCATCGATAGCGCGAACACGCCGAGGATTCGCCGCCGCCGGCGCAGCAGGAAGGCGTCGACGGGCGCGAAGCGGGGATCGTTGAGCTCGGCCACCCGGCGACCGGGGCGCAGCAGCATGAACAGCGCCGGCAGCAGCGTGACCGACAGCGCCAGCGCGACGATCATGCCCATCCCTGCGATCACGCCCAGCTCGGCGACGCCGACATAGGCGGTGGGCAGAAAGGCGAGGAAGCCGAGGCACACCGCGCCTGCCGCCAGCAGCAGCGGCGCGCCGAGCGCGTTGGCGGTCGCGATCATCGCGTCGGTGGGCTCGGGATGGTCCAGCCGTTCGGCCTGGAAGCGGATGCTCAGCTGGATACCGAAATCGACGCCGAGCCCGACGAACAGCGGAATGAAGGCCACCGAGATGAGGTTGAGCTGGCCGACCACGAGCAGCCCCAGCGCGGTGGTGATGGTCAGCCCCGCGATGGTGGTGCAGAGGATCGCGGTCACGATTCGCCACGAGCGGATCGCGAGCCTGAGCGTCAGCAGCATCGCGAAGATCATCACGCCGCCCACCAGCCAGGCATGGTCGGCGAGCGAGGCGAACTCCTCATCGGACAGCGGCGAGGATCCGGTGACCCGCACATGGACGCCGTGCGTCGGATCGAGCGCGAGCGCCCGCGCTGAAGCCCGCACCGCCTCGGTGGCGGGCGCGCCGGGCATCAGCGAATCATAGTCGAGCATCGGCGTCGCCAGCACCAGCCGCCGCTGGGGTGCGGCGAGCGGCCCGGACCCGCTGCCCAGCAATTGCTGCCAGGAGAAGAAGGCCGGGCGGTGCGCGGCCTGGGCGTCGAGCGCGTCGGCCAGCGCCGCCATCGGTCGGTCGATCTGGTCGAGCCGCGCGTCGCCCCGCGCCACGCCCTGCAACAAGGTATCGAGCGCGCCCGCGACACCGCGCAGCGACGGGTCGGCTGCCAGCGGGCCGAGGAAGGGCTGGGCTGCGACCATCTGTCGGGTCGCCGCCGCAACATCGGCGCGGGTGCCGAACAACAGGCCTTCGCGGGCGAAGAAGTCGCCACCGTCAGGGCGGCTAACGCGGCGGAAATGGGCCGTATCGGCTTCCATGCGCTGCGCCAGCGAGGCGGCGGCGCGCTCGGCGAGCTCCGGGGTGGCGCCGTCGATCACCACCAGCACCGAGTCACCATATTGCGGGAAGGCCGCCTCCATCCGGCGCTCGTTCAGCCGCCAGTCGACATTGGGCGATATCAGCGCCGATGTGTCGGTGCTCATCGCGAAGCGATCGGCGGTGAACAGCATCGCCACGATGGCGAGCGCGAGCGTCGCCAGCAGCGTCCGCCACGGGCGGTGGCAGGCGAGCGCAACGATGCG
>DATGEV010000209.1:0-9772 GCA_035309885.1 Sphingomonas sp. | reverse complement strand
TCAGCGGCAACTGCTGGAACAGATCGGTCGGCATGACGCTGGTCGCGAAACCGGCCGCCGCGCCCAGTACGAGCGCGAGCGGGATTTCGAATCTCCAGCCATCAATCCTGCGAACAAACTGCCCAGCCATCGGCACGTTACGCCCCCGTATCAGCCATAGCGGCTGCCATGCCACGCTTATGGCCGCTTTTCTCTGCCAATCTTTGGTAAAAGGGAAGATAACGCCGCGCGTTGTGGGCCCAGTCGCGTTCGCTCTCGACGAAGCGGCGACCGGCCTGGCGCCGTTCATCCCAGAGATGCCGGTCAGCGAATAGACGGCCTAGCGCCATGGCGATCGCCGCCGGATCGTCGGGCGGGAACAGCGTGCCCGTCTCGCCATCGCGGATCAGCTCGCGATGGCCGCCGATGTCGGAGGCGGCGACGAGACGGCGCTGCGCCATCGCCTCCAGGGGTTTGAGCGGCGTTACCAGATCGGTCAGCCGCATCTTCTTGCGCGGATAGCAGAGGATATCGACGAGCCCGTAATAGCGCTCCACCTCCCGATGCGGCACACGGCCGACGAAGTGGACGCGCCCCGCCACTGGCGAGGCCGCCGCCTGCGCCTTCAACGCCTCGGCGCGCGGGCCGCCGCCGACCAGCAGCAGATGCGCTGCCGGGCGATCGACGAGCAGCGCCGGCATCGCCGCGATCAGATCGTCGATCCCCTCATAGTCATAGAAGGATCCGATGAATCCCACCACCTCGGCGCCATCAAGCCCAAGCTGGGTGCGGAGCGCTTCGTCGGGCGGCGGCGGATCGCCGAACAGGCCGAGATCGACACCGTTGGGTGAAACCAGGATCTTCTCCCCCGGCACCCCGCGCGCAACCAGATCGGATCGCAGCCCCTCGCAGATCACCGCCACCGCGTCGGCGCGGTGGACCGCCCAGGTTTCGAGCGCTCGGGTGGCGCGATAGCGCAGCGATCCCTCGCGGCCGGTGCCGTTGCCGACCGCCGCATCCTCCCAAAAGGCGCGGATCTCGTACATCAGCGGCAGGCCCAGCCGCCGCGCCGCACGCCGCGCGGCCAGCGCGGTCAGCACCGGCGAGTGGGCGTGGAGCACATCCGGCTGGAAATCGCGCGCGGCGCGCTCGATGGCGGTCGCGAAGGCGCGTACCTCACGAATTTCGGAAAGCACCGCCAGCCCCGCCGGCAAGCCACCACCGCGATAGAAATGCAGGCCGTCGATGGTTTCCTCGGCCCCGTCCTCTACCGGCGCATCGGCAGCGTGGCGCGCGCCGGTGACACCTGCCACATTGAGGCCCAGCGCCTGGCTGGCCTTCAGGATCGCGCGCGTGCGGAAGGTGTAGCCGCTGTGCAAAGGCAACGAATGGTCGAGGATGTGGAGGATCCGCATCGAAATTCCCTTGTCCCGCACCGGGACGCTTGCCCGCCCGCTGTCGCACGCAACGCTTAACACCCCCTCAACCGGCATGCGCTACTGCGCGTATCGGGTGTCTGTCCGAAGTTGAGGCATAAGCGGCGCGCCTCTTCGGGACGATCCGCAGCCGCTTGGGAAGGAGATGGGCGATGATCGATACCTTTGCGCTCGTGCTCACCCATGCGCTGCTGGCGCTGACCGCGTGGCGACTGATCCGGCGCGCCGATCTCGATCATGACGCAGGCGCCGAACGCCCGCGCCCGGCCTGGGGCCGCCGCACCGATGCATGACCTCTTTTTTGTCGGCTTCCTGCTCGGATTGATCGGCCTCGGCTTCCGTCGGCCGTTCCTGTTCGTGCTTGGCTACGTCTATGTCGACATCGTCTCGCCACAGCGCCTGTCCTATTATCTGCTCAACTCGGTTCCAATCTCGCTGATCTTCTTCGTGCTGGCGGTCGGCGGCTGGCTGGCGGTCGACAACAAGAGCGGGCTGCGGCTGTCGTTCCGGCAAGTCCTTCTCCTGCTGCTGCTGGCGTGGTGCGGCATCACCACCATGACCGCCGATTTCCCCGCCGCGGCACTCGCCAAGTGGGACTGGGTGTGGAAGGCGCTGGTGTTCGCGATCTTCCTGCCGGTCACGCTGCGCACCCGGCTCAGGATCGAGGGGCTGCTGCTGTTCATGACGCTCTCGGCCTCCTCGATCATCATCGTCGGCGGCATCAAGACGCTGGCTTCGGGCGGCGGCTATGGCAGCCTCGATCTCGGGCTCGACGACAATTCCGGGCTCTACGAGGGGTCGATCATCTCGACCGTGGCAATCGCGGTGATCCCCACCATCCTGTTCCTCGCGCGCCATGGCACCGTGTTCCGGCCCGACAAGCGCGTGGCGCTGTTCACCGCCGCGCTGGTGTTCGCCTGCCTGCTGATCCCGATCGGCACCGAGGCGCGCACCGGGCTGATCTGCATCGGCCTGCTGGCGGTGCTGATGCTGCGCGACATGAAGCGCCGCGCGCTCTACATGACCGGCGTCGCGCTCGTCGTGGCAATCGCGGTGCCGCTGCTGCCGCAGAGCTACGTCCAGCGCATGCACACCATCGAGGGCTATCAGGCCGACCAATCCGCCTCGACCCGGCTCGCGGTGTGGCAATGGACCTGGGACTATGTGCAGGATCACCCCTTCGGCGGAGGGTTCAACGCCTATCTCCAGAACCACCTGACCATCCGGCTGGCCGGGGCACCGGGCGGTGGACTGGCGCCGGCCAACGACGTCGCGCACGATCAGGCCCGCGCCTATCACTCGGCCTATTTCGAGATGCTGGGCGAGCAGGGCTTCCTAGGGTTTGGTATATGGGCGCTGCTGCACTTGGCAGGGCTGGTGCGGATGGAGATGCTGCGCCGCCGCTTCCGCCGCACGACCGACCCTGACGAAGCGTGGATCGCGCCGCTCGCCACCGCGCTCCAGAACGGGCACCTGATCTATCTGGTCGGCGCGCTGTTCGTCGGCATCGCCTTCCAGCCCTTCGTCTACATGCTGGTCGCCGCCGAGATCGGGCTCGACAGCTATATCCGCCGCATCCGCCCCCGGCAGACACCGGCGCCGATGGGATTCGTTCAGGCCGCGCAGGCCTGAACATCCAGGGACGCGGCGGCCGGCCCGCAAGCCCGCCGCCGCGACAGGATCAGATCCCCTCGGCCACGTCGTCGAGCGACAGCAGCGTGGCGTTGCCGCCCGCCGAGGTCGTGTCGGTCGAGGTCACCCGCTCGGCGCAGAAGCGCTGCAGATAGTGCGGGCCGCCGGCCTTGGGGCCCGTGCCCGACAGCCCCTCGCCACCGAAGGGCTGTGAGCCGACGATCGCGCCGATCATCGATCGGTTGACGTAGAGATTGCCCACCTCGGCGAGCAACTCCACCTCCTCGGCCGAGCGCGCGATGCGGCTGTGCAGCCCCATGGTGAGCCCATAGCCCGAGGCGTTGATCCGCTCGATCGTCTTGGTGAGCTCGCCCGCCTTCCAGGTGGTGACGTGCAGGATCGGGCCGAACCACTCGCGCTTCAGATCCTCGATTGTATCCGTGCGAATCACCGTCGGCGGCACGTAAAGACCCTGCGCGGGGGCCGGGATGGTCTTCACCCAGCGATCCCGCATCGCGGTGCGATACTCCATCAGCTTGTCGAAGGCGGCCTGATCGATCACCGGGCCGACATCGGTGGCAGGATCGGCCGGATCGCCGACGATCAGCGTGTCCATCGCGCCGGCGAGCATCTCCAGCGTGCGCTCGGCGATGTCCTCCTGCAGCACCAGCAGGCGCAGCGCCGAACAGCGCTGACCGGCCGAGCGGAAGGCCGAGGTGACGATGTCGGCGACGACCTGCTCAGGGAGCGCGGTCGAATCGACGATCATCGCGTTGAGGCCGCCGGTCTCCGCGATCAGCGGGATGATCGGGCGGTCGTCGTCGGCGAGCAGTGTGCGCGCGATGCGCTTGGCGGTGCCGGTCGAGCCGGTGAAGGCGACGCCGGCAAGGCGGACGTCCTCGGTGAGTGCCTGACCCTCGGTGGGCCCACCGGGCAGCAGCACCAGCGCGTCCTCGGGAATGCCCGCCTCATGCGCGAGGCCGACCGCCCAGGCCGCGATCAGCGGCGTCTGCGGCGCGGGCTTGGCGACCACGGTGTTGCCGGTGGCGAGCGCCGCCGTCACCTGCCCCAGGAAGATCGCTAGCGGGAAGTTCCACGGCGCGATGCAGGCCCACACGCCGCGACCACCCAGCCGCAGGATGTTGCGCTCGCCCGTCGGCCCGGGGAGCTCGACCGGCTGCATCAGGCCGCGTGCCCGGTTGGCGTAGTAGCGGCAGAAATCGGCCGCCTCGCGCACCTCGCCGATGGCATCGCCATAGGTCTTGCCGGCCTCGTGGATGCACAGGCGCATCAGATCGAGGCGCTGCTCCTCCAGCAGGTCGGCGAGCTTCTCCAGCGCGCGGGCGCGGATCTCGACCGGGGTGGCCGACCACTTGGGGAAAGCCTTGGCCGCACGCGCCACCGCGTCCGCCGCCTTGACCGGCGCCACGCCGGTGCTGAGCGCGGGCGGAGCGGCGATCGCCTTGACCACGCCGGCCAGCGTCTCGCGGTCCTGCAGGTCGATACCGCCGCTGTTCCGGCGATCGGCGCCGAACAGCTCGATCGGCAGCGGGATCGAGGGGTGGCGCGTGCCGCCCACGGCACGAATCTTCTCGGCCGGATCGGCAAGCAGTTCGGCGTCAGTCAGCTTCTCGTCGGCAAGCTGATGGACGAAGGACGAGTTCGCGCCATTCTCCAGCAGGCGGCGGACCAGATAGGCGAGCAGATCGCGATGCCCACCGACCGGCGCGTAGATCCGGCAATGATAGCCTTCGTCGCGGACCAGCCGCTCATAAAGGCCATCGCCCATGCCGTGCAGGCGCTGGAACTCGAAATCGCGGCCCTGCTTGCCCTGAATCTCGCCCGCCCATTCGAGGATGGTCGCCACCGTCAGCGCATTGTGGCTCGCGAAGGCCGGGTAGATGTGCGGCGCCTTCAGCATGTCCGTCGCGCAGGCGAGGTAGGAGACGTCGGTCGCCGCCTTGCGGGTGAACAGCGGATAGTCGCCGAGGCCCGCTTCCTGCGTGCGCTTGATCTCGCTGTCCCAATAGGCGCCCTTCACCAGGCGGACGGCCATGCGGCGGCCGGTGGCGTGGCCCAGCGTGTCGGCCCATTCGATCACCGAGCGGGCGCGCTTGCCATAGGCCTGCACCGCCATGCCGTAGCCGTCCCAGCCCTTGAGCGCGGGGAGGCGACCGACGGCGCCGATGATGTCGAAGCTCATCTCCAGCCGCTCGGACTCCTCGGCGTCGACCGTCAGGCCGATCCCCGCCTTGGCCGCCGCCAGCGCCAGCTCCTCGAGCCGCTCGGTCAGCGCCGGCACGCACTCGCCCCAGCGTGCCACCTCGTAGCGCGGGTGCAGCGCCGAGAGCTTGACCGAGATCGAATGGCCCTTGTTCGCCGCCTTCCCCACCGAGCGGATCGCGTCGATATAGGCGCGCTGGTAGCGATCGGCGTCGTCATGGGTGCGCGCCGCCTCGCCCAGCATGTCGAAGCTGGCGGTGAAGCCACGATTGTCGCGCTTCTCCATGCGGCCGAGCGCTTCCTCGATGGTGCGGCCCATCACGAAGACTTCGCCCATGATCTTCATGGCGGCGCCCACCGCCTGCCGCACGAAGGGCTCGCCCGCGCGCGCCATCAGCCGGCGCAGCACGCCCGCCTCACCCGAGTCGGACACCAGCGCGCGGCCGATCACGAGCCCCCAGGTCGCCGAATTGACGAGTCCCGAGGCAGACTTGCCGGTGTGCGCCCGCCAGTCCGCATCGCCCAGCTTGTCGGCGATCAACAGGTCCGCGGTTTCGGGATCCGGCACGCGCAGGAAGGCCTCGGCGAGGCTCAAGAGCGCCACGCCCTCGGACGAGTTGAGGCGATATTCCTGCAGGAACTTGTTGACCCAGCCCGAGGCCTGCGCCGCGCGCAGATCGGCGAGCAGCCCGAGCGCGCGTCCGACGACGCGCTCCCTCTGCGCGCCCGGCAGGGTCGCAGCGGGGAGCAGCGCGCGCAGCACGTCGGGCTCGGCGGCGCGGTGTAGGCGCCGCATCTCGGCGGCGAGCGGGGCGGAAAGTTCGGCCATGGACATCCTCGAACATTGACGCCCTTGCGTGGGCGTCCTCACATGGCGCGCCCTATAGGAGGACGGACGCGACGGTGCCAGTGGCGAGCGACGAGCTGGGTTGCGCGCTGTGCGGCCGCCCGCTGGGCCGCCGGATCGAGTGGCACCATGTCATGCCGAAAAGCCAGGGCGGGCGCGACACGGTGCCGCTCCACCCGATCAGCCACCGCGCGATCCACGCGATCGCCAGCAACAAGGAACTGGCGCGCCGCCTGCCCACGCTCGCCGCGCTGCGCGCGCTGCCGGAGATGGCGCGCTTCCTGGCGTGGATCGTGAACACGCCGCCCGACTTCCACGCACCGACACGGGGGAAGCGTTAGGTGCCGGCACGGCAAAGTTGACAAAGTTGACACCAAGACAGGTGAAAACGCCGCGTTCTGAACGGCTGATCGAAGCTGAAGAGCGGCGACGGCTCGCCGTCGATCAACGACGACAGGGGAAATCCTAGATTGGAAGAGGTCGCTGGTTTCGCCCACAAATCGCGACCGGCAAGGCTTAAGCCATAACCCGACAGCAGACGTGCCTCACCTTGACCAGAGGACGCCGCTGGAGCCTGGGATAAACTCTAAGAAGGTTCCTGCGCCGATCGATGCAGGCGATCAAGGCGGACCAAAGCCTCCAGAATCTCAGCCGGCAATGCCTGGCCGAGGGGCTGAGCGATCCTGGGTTCGGTCGAACCCTTTCGCGTCGGCAGCGACTGACTCAAGGTTAAACTCCCGTTAGCCTTACTTGTAACGGCTGGCGAACAAAAGAGTTTAGGGTTCGACTAAAGTTTAACGTGGATAATGTGCCGCAATGACAGCAAGCGCCCCAGACTCGGCCGCTTGGATCAATCTCTGATCGCACCGACCGCGGACGCTCTTCGCTGTCTGTTTCCGGCGGAGCTATACCGCTCGCGACTTGGGCCAGAGCGACAGATGCGTCAAAAGGAGACGCGCCATCGGTTCAAGCTCGGCCTGGCTTCGTCAGCATAGGACCAAGCGGCGCGTTGCCCAGCTGTTGCTCAGGCAAATAATGGCGATCGGCGCGATACGACGAGCACGGCGCGCGGCGGTTTCCGGGACAATGCCGACTCCTGCGCCCATAGCCGCCATCCGGCAGATGCCTTCAAAAGTTTGAAGGCGTACCCGATAGCGCATGCGGTGGCCGGCTTGTTGGGCCTGCTCATCAATGTAACGTTGAAGGGCACCAGAAAAGGCAATCTGGTCTTCGCCGGGCATCTGGTCAAAAGCGATGCGCCTGCTGCTCGCCATCGGGTGGGTACGTGCCATCACAACAACGAGGCGGTCGATTGCAAAGGGTGCCGTTTCGAGCGCCCCCGTCTGCACCGCGTCCGAGACAATGCCGATTTCTGCCAGTCCGCCAGCAACCGCCTTCACGATTTCGGGGCTTGGCCGCTCGGCAAGATCGATATCGATCCGGCGATGCTCACCGAGAAAGGTGCCCAGGCGGTCAGGCAGAAACTCGGTGATGGCCGCCGAGTTTCCCAGTATCCGGAAGTAACCCCGAATGCCGCGCGCATGCTCGGAGAGTTCGCCTTGCATGGCCCCGACCTGACGCAGGACCAGGCGGGCATGATGCGCCAGCGCCTCACCGGATCGGGTTGGTGTCACTCCCCTGCGGCCGCGATCGAGGAGTGACACCCCGCCGGTCGCCTCCATGTCGCGAACCGCTCGACGTCGCGGATATAGTTGCGCTGCGTCTCTCGTGAAAACCGGCGCATAGTCATTTCGTCGATGAGCCGCTGCCAAAGTGGGCTGATCGCAAGAACAGGAACAAGGTCGTTCATATCAAGGCTCCTTGGTTGAAGGAACCTTGATGGTCTGTCTCGACTCAGCAGCGCTCAACTCAGGTGCATTACTCGCCTTCGCGCCTCAACCTCTCCACGGGCGCCCCTCCCGCGCAGCGGTTTCGTACATCCACCATAGCGCACGCTCCTTCACCCCCAGAGCGTCGCGCCCGCGTTGAGCATCTTGCCGCTTTCGAAGCGGAAGCCGTCGGGCCGGTCGCGCGCGAGCAGCAGCGGGCCGTCGAGATCGACCCATTCCGCGCCCTGCGCCGCGAGGAAGGCCGGCGCCACGCCAAGCGAGGTCGACAGCATGCACCCCACCATCAGCTTGAGCCCACCGGCGCGCGCCTCGCGGCACAGCATCAGCGCCTCGGTCAGTCCGCCCGCCTTGTCGAGCTTGACGTTGACCGCCTGATAGCGGCCGAAACAGCGCCCGAGATCGCTGCGGTCCTGGCAGCTTTCGTCGGCGCAGAGCGGGATCGGCGATTGCACGCCGTCGAGCAGATGATCCTCGCCCGCCTTGACCGGTTGCTCGATCAGCTCGACGCCGAGCGGCACCAGCGCCTCCGCCTCGGCCGCGACGTCGCGGCCGGTCCAGGCCTCGTTGGCGTCGACGATCAGCCGTGCCCCGGGCGCCCCCCGGCGCACCGCGGCGACGCGCTCGATGTCGCCATCGCCCGCCAGCTTGAGCTTGAGCAGCGGATGCTTGCCCGCCACGGCGCGCGCGTCGGCTTCCATCTTGCCGGGCTCGCCGAGCGAGATGGTGAAGGCGGTGACCACCGGCCGGGGCTCCTCCAGCCCCGCCAGCCGCCACACCGGGATGCCGCAGCGCCTGACGTCGAGATCCCACAGCGCCGCGTCGAGCGCATTGCGCGCCGCCCCGCGCGGCATCAGCGACAGGAGATCGGCCCGCGTCGCGCCCCCGGCGATCGGGCCCGCCATCGACAGGATCTGGTCGCGCACGCTCTCGGCGGTCTCGCCATGATAATAGATCGCGGTCGCCTCGCCGCGCCCGCGCCATTCGCCGTCGGCCAGCGTGGCGACGACGACGTCGACTTCGGTCTTGGCGCCCCGCGAAATCACAAAGGCGCCGGCCACCGGCCAGCGTTCGATGCGCGCGGCAAGCCGCGTGCCGGGTCCGGCCATGCCGTATTTCTCCTTCAGGTGGTGGTGGCCGCATCCGTCCCGGCCGCGGGCGCGGGCAGCGCGCGCGGCGTGGAGGAGGGCCAGTAGGTCTTGGGCAGGATGCGGGCGGCGCGCTCGAACGCCGCCTTGACGTCGGGCCGCGCCAGCAGCCGCGCCCAGAGCGTACGCAGCCGCGAGACGGAATGCGGCAGCAGCGCGCCGTCGGGCTGAAACTGATCGGCCAGGCGATCGGCGCCGTCATGCGTGGCGAGCGTGGCGATGGCGAACGCCGCCGCCTCGTCGTCGCGGCCCGCGCACAGCAGCCCCTCGATCGCGGCGGCCGGATTGTCGCCGAAGGCGGCCTTCAGCGCGTCGCCGGCGACCTTCTCCTCGGCGGCGCGATGCAGCCCGGCCAGCGCGCAGACCTCGTTGCGTCTGAGCCAGGCCAGGCCATAGGACGAGAAATAGCCCGCCCGCGCGCCCTCGCCGGTGCGCGCCACCACCAGCTCCTCGTCGAAGCGGCCATCCTGATCGAGCAACTCGGCAAGCTGGATCAGCGCGCCGGCGGCCTCGGGCGTGTTGGCGAAATCAGCCTTCACAAAGGGTTCGAGCCGCGCCAGCGCCTCGGTGCGATGCCCGGCAGCGGCGAGCGCGCTGGCTTCGATCAGCACGGTGCCGACCTGCTCCTCGCTCATCCCGGCGGCGATCTTGGTCGCCCCG